>DASPQI010000344.1:0-3141 GCA_035625045.1 Syntrophales bacterium
TATCGGAGGTTCCGGACTTGATAATCCTGCAATATTAAAGAAAGCTGTGGAATCAAAAGTTGAAACTCCTTATGGCTCTCCTACTTCCCTGCTTACATGCGGAATGATTGAAGGGGTCGAAGTTGTTATTATAGCAAGACATGGCAAAGACCACTCCATATTTCCTTCCGGAGTGAATTTCAGAGCTAATATTTGGACGCTTAAAGAACAGGGTTGTACACATATCCTAGCTTCTACTGCGGTAGGTTCACTAAGAGAAGAGATAGAACCAGGTCACCTTGTATTTCCCGATCAGTTCTTAGACCATACAAAAAAAAGGAAAACAACCTTTTTCGACGAAGACATCGTTGTCCATACACCAATGGCCGAGCCCTTTTGCGATAACCTTATAGAATTGTGTTCAACATCTGCAGGAAAAATGCAAATACCCTTTCATAAAAACAAAACTGTGATTACAATCGAAGGACCTAGATTTTCCACAAAGGCCGAAAGTCACATGTTTAGAAGTTGGAACGCCGATGTCATCAATATGAGCACCGTACCGGAGGTCAATCTTGCCAGGGAAAAGAAAATTCATTATGCTTCAATTGCCATGTCTACGGACTACGACTGTTGGAGAGAGGGAGAGGAAGCTGTTACATGGGAGATAATAATGAAGACCATGAAAAAAAATGCCGACAACGTTATAAGATTATTCTTGGATGTAATACCAAAAATCAGGGATTATAACGACGTCTGCATAAAATAAATTAAGAGGAGCAGATCTGATGCCTATTAAATCCAGAATCAGGACTATAGAAAATCATCCTAAAAAGGGGATCATGTTCCGCGATATTACCACCCTAATTAAAGACCCCGTGGGATTCAGACTGGTTATCGATAATTTTACACAGAGGTATATAAGGGGTGATGTCAATTTTGATCTTATAGCCGGCATCGAAGCTCGCGGCTTTATAATTGGTGGGGCGTTATCTTATACGCTGGGAAAGGGGTTTGTTCCCATTAGAAAACTGGGCAAACTGCCAGCAGAAGTGGTAAGACATGAATACGATCTTGAGTACGGCACAGATACAGTTGAGGTACATAAAGATGCAATAATAAAAGGCTCAAAAATTTTGTTGGTTGATGATCTGCTTGCCACAGGCGGTACAGCCCTTGCCACCGCTACACTTATTGAAAAACTTGGCGGTTCCATTGCCGAAATGGCATTTATCGTTAATCTCCCGGATGTCGGCGGGTATAAGAAGTTAAAAAACAAGGGCTACAATGTCTTTTTCTTGACAGAATTTGAAGGAGACTAGAAAATACCACATTCGAACTACCCCAATTTATCTTTCTCCTTATCAGTAGGGATAAAAGATAAAAAAGATGACGGATAATCCCGCCAAAAACCACAACCCCGATGAAATTTCTTTAAACCCCCCGGAGAGGACCTTTACCAAAGGATAAACAACAAAACCGGCGGTCATACCGATTCCTATATTATAAGTAAAACTCATCATGATGATAATACAGAATATGGGAACAACTTCGGTCAGGTCATCAAAGCTTACTTTAGCAATTGGAGAAAGCATCAGCATGCCGACAATAATCAAGGCCGGACCATACGCACAGGGAGGAATGACTGTGAAAAACGGTGCAAAAAAAAGTGCACCGAGAAACAGGAATGCGGTAACAACGGCTGTTAAACCTGACCTTCCGCCTGCTTCGATGCCGGTAGCAGATTCAATGTAAGCGCCTGCCGTCGACGTGCCCAGGAGCGCAGCAAGAACTGTAGCTAGCGCATCACACAGCATCGGCTTTTCGATCTCCGGCAAATTTCCTTTTTCGTCTAACAGATTTGCCCTGTAAGATAATCCGATTAACGTGCCCATAGTGTCTACGAAATCCATGACAAATATTGTCAGGATAACAGCGAAAAATCCCCAGGTAAGCGCACCCACTATATCCAATTTCAAAAAGATGGGAAGGATGGAGGGGGGCATGCTGACCCATGTATCAGGCAGTGCGGCTATTTGCAGGGGAAAAGATAAAAAAGTTACGGCAATAATTCCTATAAGAATTGCTCCCTTTATTTTTCTGATCATCAAAAAGCTGATGAGAAGAAATCCGAATATGGACAACATTACCTTAATGTCTTTAAGATTGCCTACGTGGACAGGCGCCCCTGGTACTCCTAAAGATACAATACCCGTTTCATTCAAGCCTATGAAAGTCAGAAACAAACCAATCCCCACTATAAACCCGATTTTAAGTCCTTCGGGTATGGCGTTTGCCAACCAGCTTCGTATATTCATGACAGTTATGATCGTGAAAAGGATCCCCCCGATAAATATGGCTCCCATCGCTGTCTGCCAGCTGTAACCCAGGACTTTTACGACTGTAAAAGCAATAAAGGCATTTTCACCCATGTAAGGCGCAATGGCAAAGGGCCTTTTCGCATAAACACCCATTGTCAGGGTTCCGAAAAATGCCGTTAATATAGTGGCGACCATCGAGGGGCCGAAAGGTATTCCTGCGGCTTCGAGTATTTTTGGATTAACAATTATGATGTAAGCCATCGTAACAAAAGTTGTGACACCGGCAAGAATCTCCTGTTTTATATTTGTTCCAAGTTCATCCAGTTGGAAAAATTCTTTCAGCATGGCGCCCCCCCTTAATGTGATGTTTGGCAATATAGAACCCTTTGGGGGAAATTTAAAGAAAAAATTGCGTTAAAATCATGCGGCAGGTTGGGGATAATTAATCTATAGTCTCTGTGAGTTTTTTCCTATTTCTGGTGCAATTCGTCCAGCTACTTTTTTAAGGCATTCCTTTGAATTAATTCGATACTTGAGAAATAAAAAAAGGCTTATGTCTCGTGGAACCCATAAGCCATTAATATTACTGGTGCCTAGGGCCGGAGTTGAACCGGCACGATACTAAGTATCGAGGGATTTTAAGTCCCTTGCGTCTACCAATTCCGCCACCCAGGCACAAAATTAAAATGGGGTTAAAAAATCCCATTTTTTGGGGGTTGTTCAAAAATGCTTAGATGTAAGGCGCTCAAAAACCGAAGCGCGAGGCGTATATAGAAATACGTTGAGCGGTTCGGTTTGCAGAGCAACGCAGCAAATGAGCATTTTTCAACAGCACTAAATT
>DASPQI010000345.1:0-4167 GCA_035625045.1 Syntrophales bacterium
TGCGACGGAAATAAACAGTTAAGAAGACTTGAAAATAGCGTCGGAAGACATCGACAGGTCTAATAATCCCGTAGATTGGGGCGGTTGCTTAACAAGTTTCCCCCCGAAACATGATGGGGCAGGGGCTTGCGAAAGGCAGCAAGTTATTCTTTTAGTGTCTTCTCGGAGGCCACCCGTTAGCGTATCTTCTACGGTGGCAGTGTTACTCTTGGAAATAAGCGGCCGCCACGTTTTTATGGCCTTCGATGCATGCCGCTCACTAAATACTTTCAAAATGAGGCCATCCATTGCGCATTAACGAATAAATGCCACCGGGTCAAGTATCGCAAAAAAAATATAAAAAGATATTTATGCAAATCTCTGTGGACATAACAGCATTTATCGCAGATCAACGGATATTAAAAGGAATGACCATAATTTGCAGAAAATAAATTGCACAAGCAAAAATAACTCCTATGCTATAATGAACAACTTCCATGGGCAGGGCGTCAAGGAAAAAAAAAGCTTTTCCGCATGAGATCGAAGTCGCCGAGGGACGACTTTCAGAAACAGTAAAGCCCGCTCGCGAGCCGAGGACAAAAAGCGGTCTCCAGAGGACAACTCCCAGGACTACATCTCTTTTTCTGTTTACAGCCCTCCTAGCTTCCATCGCTGTTAATTTCAACGCGCTTCATAATGGGTTCGTTTTTGACGATAACTTTCAGATAGTGATGAATCCTTGGATCAAGAACGTGAAATACCTTCCGGACATTTTTTTGAAAGGCGTATGGAGTTTTTTGGCAGATCCAACGCTCCCAACCACAACCAATTATTACAGGCCGCTAATGTATGTCATATATATGATCAATTATTATGTCTTTGGACTTGCACCTTGGGGCTTCCATTTGGTAAATATGCTCTTTCATGCCGGGAATACAGTGCTGGTTTTTCTAATAGCAATAAAACTCTTCAAAGAAACCCCTCTTTCGATGCCGTCCTCAACGGTGCTACCTGCTTTTGTTGCAGCTCTTTTTTTTGCCACACATCCCATTCATACTGAAGCAGTGACATGGATAGCCGGATTACCAGATGTAGCCTTCACGTTTTTTTATCTTCTGTCTTTTTATTTTTACATTTTATTTAGTGCTGGCTTAAAGAGGGGCTACTTTTTGTCAATCCTGTCCTTTTGGGTTGCAACACTTTTCAAGGAGCCTGCAATTACTCTTCTTATCTTGCTAATTGCCCACGACTACCTCTTGGGGAAGTGGGATAAAATTACATTCTCACACATTAGGAGGTATATTCCCTATGTGATCGTTGTAGGTATTTATTTCTTGCTGAGATTCTTGGCCCTTAGAAGTTTTGCGCCGACTGAATTCTATCCCGGGCTCGGCGCTTATCAATTCCTCATAAATATCTTTCCTCTTCTGAAAGATTATATGATAAGCCTTTTCTGGCCGTTAGACTTGAATCTCTGGCATTCATTTCAGCCTATCAGTTCTCTTTCTGAGCCGAAAGGGGTGTTTTCCGTAATCGTGACTTTTATTTTTATAATTGTTGGGATTGCAGCATACATGAGAAACAAGAAAATTTTTTTCTGCATGATTTTATTTATCGTTCCACTCCTGCCTGCATTTTACATAAAGGGAATTGGTGGGAAGCCTTTCGCGGAGCGGTATCTTTATCTTCCTTCAGTTGGATTTGTTATTTTACTTGCGATATTCTATTCGCAGTTGCTACAAAGGATTCCTCGTCTCAGGCTCGCGATTATCGCTGGCGCGGCATTGGTGGTCGTATTGTATTCCATCCAAACAATTGCTAGAAATCAGATATGGAAAAATGATTTAATTCTTTTTACTGACACGGTAAAAAAATCTCCGGATGCCGAGGACCCTAACGGATGGCTAGGCTTTGCCCTGATGAAGGCTGGCCGAAACGATGAAGCCATTGAACAGTTTAGAAAGACACTTGAAATAAATCCCAATGCCGTAAGATGTCACGGATATTTGGGAAGCCTGCTGTTGAAAAAAGGCTTGCCAAGGGAGGCTATTTCACACTTTCAAACGTTCTTATCAGTTAATCCAAATGATCTTGACGCCCGACAGGAGCTGGCCGATGCTTATATTAAGGTCGGAATGACGGATCAAGCCGAGGCGCAACGCCGGATTCTTCACAAAATGAATCCGAATACCGTGATTGCATATGTAAATCAGGGAACGGAATTCGCAAAGAAAGGCATGGTCAATGAGGCCATTGCGCAGTATGAAAAGGCCCTTGCGATAGATCCGAATTGTGCCGATGCGCATTACAATCTGGGAAGCGCCTATGCAAATTCGGGGCGGATGGACAAAGCCGTCGAAGAGTTTACTGCCGCGGTGAGATTGCAGCCCCAATTTGCCTTCTATCACGACAGCCTTGGGAGGGCCTACAAACTGAAAGGGTTTTATGAACAAGCCATCGAAGAATTTAAAACCGCAATACGCCTGGCGCCCGAAGAACCCACATATCGTAAGAACCTTGACATAGTCTTTGGATTGAAAGACTCCACTGAAGACTCCAAACACGACAGTGATACTCACAAAACGCAGTAGCCTTCTAACATTTCCTCTTTACTTTTACTAAACTACAATAGGATTGACTGTTGTGGATCATTCAACCGGAAGCATCATGCCCCGGCAACTTATTTGATTGGGGTGATCTGACGAAGGCCGCGGAGGAGCCTGCTCAGGGAATGTACTGAGTAGAACCAGAAATTCTTATCTCATCAGTGCGATACTTTTTGCGCATTTGTCAGTGCACAGCTCAAAAATGACGTGCACACCTCGGGGTGAAAGCTGCTGTAATCGTTCTCGGAGTTCCCGGGCAACCTTATTGCTGTACCGATCACCCATTAGGTCTGATATAATTGTCCCGCTGACAATCTGGAATCAACATTAATGATTTATCAAATACTCGCTAATATAGTTGTTTTTTTGCATTTATTGTGGATACTGTTTTTGGTATTCGGGGTATTATGGGGAATAAGGAACAAAACGGCAAGGGTCATCCATATATCGGGATTGGCGTTTTCAATAATCATACAGATTTTCGATTGGTATTGCCCCCTAACGCACCTTGAGGTTTGGTTGAGATCGAGGCATTACTCGACTTTATCCTATGCGGGTTCTTTTATTATCCACTACATAGAGCAGGTTGTGTATCTTGAAATCTCGCGCAGCCTAATTTTTGTTTTGAGCATTTTACTTTGTGGGATCAACATCTGGATTTATCTCACGCAAATGAAGAGGTGAATGCAGATGTACTTCCTCCTGCTGACAGATGTGGTATAAAGAGAGTAAGATCGGTAAGGCATGCGAACGACGTGCTTCCTGGGTCACTGGACCCTGAGTACAGTCTGTTCATTGCTTCCACACCACTGATGGAACACTCAAATTGCAGGACGAACTCAACAGTTTCGGTCAATCGAAACTCGCGCTTAGTACTTGAAGCAGCCGAAAAATCGATTCAACTCCTTGAGCGATTTTTTCGGACCATGGTACTGGATGAAGTGCGCACTTGAGTGAAAAGGATGTCCCTCCAGTCCTTCTTCACAGAAAGGGACAGCTTTAAGTTTTGATATCTTTTTGAAGGGTTTAATCGAAACTCGTTACAGACACGCTATTGCATTTGGCTTCCGCCACTTTTATCTAATGCAGGCGAAGACCGTCACGTCAAAGCTGGGTCTTGTAGTTCGGTTCATTCGTGATATGATTAAGGTATCATTTGCAGTTCGTTTTCCGTGATACTTTCAGCACCATGTCTTTGAGCCGGAGGAGGGTGAATTGGCAAGGACGCAATCCATCATCGAAGGCAAGAAAGAGGCATTGTGAAGACTCGTACTTTCGGTGTCTTGTTATGCACCATTGTAGTATCGTGGTCTTTGTCTGCATATGCCTACAATGGTGAAACCATTGAGATTAAGGTCATAAAAAGAGACACCTTGATCCATATCTGCAAAAAGATCCTTGAGGAACCCCGCAAATGGCCTAAAATCGCTAAAATAAACAGACTTCGGAATCCCGACCTCATTTTCCCTGGGCAGACATTGATAATCCCCGTAAGTATGCTGCAGGGGGTACCTATGGATGGCGTAGTAACTCTTGCGAGCGGAGAGGTGAAGACACAGGCGAAGGAAGGGGAAGAATGGAT
>DASPQI010000346.1:0-15328 GCA_035625045.1 Syntrophales bacterium
AGCGGGTTATTTTATTGTTAAGCAGATTTTTCACCCATTTCCCCCCGCAATATACATGGGGTGACAGCTTCTTCATGCTGTCCAGGTATTCATTTGCAGTTTTTAATGCCATACTGTCCTCCAATTTCTTTTAGTAAATGAATTATAAAACGACACAATCCAAATCTAATTCTTGGATTTGACGTTTATAACGTATTTCGCCTTTGCCCCGGTGCCGGGAAAGGCGCCGATGTTCGGCATGGCGATGTCCATGACTTCCATTAATTCGGTGTCCGTACGCTTTCCGGATAGAACCAGCATCAGACCTCCGTCTTTCAGTTCAGCTTCCGCAATGAGACCCGCTTCGTGAAAACCCGGCATGACCTTCTTGTCAAGACAGCAATACAGGAAACTAGCAAAGGTGCCGGCCAAGCCTTCATAGGTTCCACGCACCTTGTTTCCGATTCTTACAGTTATTATTTCCAATTCCGTTTTATTTTCTTTCAGTGCCAACTTTAGTACCCCTGATTACATTTGAACATGATTTACACGTGATATATTATTTTTCCTTGGCCCGAATTACATCTTTCCTCTAAGGGATTGGGCCGCGATGTGGATAGCGTCCCAGGCGCCTCCGAAGGGCGGCGCGTACGGGAGATCCAGGTAACCAACCTCGTCCACGGAAAGGCCCGCCCACATGGCGACAGAGAGGCTGCTGACCCTCTGAACGGCTCCTTTCTCACCAATGCACTGGCCGCCAAGAAGTTTTTTTGTCTTTTTATCACCGACCAGTTTCACGCCCAGCTTTTCGCCTTTTGCCATTGGACGGCCTACGGGAAGACCCCAGAGCAAGGTGCTTACCGGCTGATAACCGAATTTTGCGGCTTCCTCTTCCGTCAGGCCTGTTGCGGCCACTTCCAAGTTGAAGACCTTGAATGCCTGGGCGCCTACGATGCCCGGGAATTCCGCCGGGTAACCCCCGATGTTCTGGCCGGCAACGCGGCCCTGTTTGTTTGCGATGTCGCCAAGGGGGAAATATACCCACTTACCGGCAACCTTGTGGAAGACCTCACAGCAATCCCCTACCGCATAGACGCCTTCCATTGATGTCTTCTGCCGGGAATCAACCTTGATGGCGCCGCTCTCTCCCATGGCCAGTCCCATGGATTCGGCAAGCACTGTGTTGCGTTTTGTACCTACTCCCATTAACACCAGGTCGGCATCCAGGTCGCCGCCGCTCGTGAGCAGCTTTAACCGGTAATCTTTCCCCTTTTCGATGGCCAGAGGTTTTGTCTCCGGCAGGAACTCCACCTGGTTCTTAACGAGTTCTTCCACGATCATTTTCGTGAATTCTGCATCCCATCTGATCGCCGGCCGGGGTAGAATATCCATGATCTTCACTTCGATCCCTAAATTCCTCAGGGCCTCGCACATCTCCATTCCGATGTAGCCGGCCCCGATAAGGACTGCCTTTTTGCAAATCTGCTCATTGAGATAGGATTTCAGCTTCAGGCCTTCCATCAGGTTCCTGAGGACATGGACGCCTTCGAGGTCCGCACCCGGGATATCCAGGCGCAGCGCGTCGGCCCCCGTGGCCATGACCAGGAAGTCGTAGGGAAGGGCGGTGCCGTCGGATAAGGAAAGGGTGCCCTTTTTAGTGTCAACGCCGTTCACCTGAGTCTTGATCTTCACGTCAATGCCGGTCTTCTTGAATTCTTCCGGCGTGCGGATAACCAGCCTCTTTGATTCTTTGATTACATCGCCGATGTAATAGGGCATCGGTCAGGCCGCGTAGGAAACGAAGTCACCCTTCTCTATCATCGTCACTTCCAGAGACGGGTTTCGTCTCTTGGCTTCGGCAGCCGCCGACGGGCCCGCCGCTCCCCCTCCTACAATAACCAGATTTTGACTCATGAAATGTCCTCCCTGTTTATCATGTCGTACGTATCAGTCTGTTTACATCTTTTGTGCTCAATCAGTCCTTGAGGTTTTCGACATTGTCACCAAATGCTTTGGAAGCAAGTTCATCTTTATCCGACAGGATCAGCTCTGCCGCGATGCCTGCTGCATCCGTTATAATTTCACGGCAGAAAAGGGCGTGATCGCGGCACAGCCAGTTCGCCTGCCATTGAGAGGTAAGATCCCTGCAGATGGTCTTGCTGTACTTCGCCTTCAGTCGATTAGGTATCTGGTTGAACAGACGGTACAAACCAGGCTTTCCGTATAGTTGTTCCTTCCCTTTTAACATGGCTTCCTTTCCTTCCCCTTCAGGAAGCGAAGACCTTCCATGTACGGCGCTCACGGCCATTACTGCGCCTGCCAGCGCGCCGCAGGTATCTCCGAAAAGCCCTATGCCGCCTCCAAAACCTGTTGCCAACTTTTTTACTTCTTTGGGCAATCCGGTATCCACCAGACTGAAAACAGCCTCCGTTACGCACTCGGCGCAATTATATCCTAAAGAAAAGTTTTTCCTTGCCCGTTGTCTAATTTCCTCGATCTTCTCCTCTTTTGTCATTGATCCATCCTCCTTTTTATAAGAGTCTCCCGTAAATTGTTTTTCTCCGCACATGGAAATCTTTCTGCGGATTTCCGCAATAGAACCGTCCCAAGGAGACCGCATGTACGAAGAACTTATTCATGAAACCATCTATATATGGAAATAGCAATACGGAAATATTACGTAGGATATACGTATGTAAAATAAGTATTTATGATAGAAGTTATAAAGACAACAGATGTGATCTAAGGTTAGCCTTCCTTTTTTTCAACCCCAGCTTTTTTCTGATGTTATCCCGGTGAACTTCGACTGTCCTGGCTGACGCATTCAACAGCTCCGCTATTTCCTTTGTCGTGCGTCCTTCCTTTATGAAATTGATGATCTTGATTTCCATGGGAGTGAGATTTGGATATTTCGAGGACAGGGTGCGCAAAAATGGGGATATAATCTCGTTTATATTTCTCTCAAGGATCTTCAATTGATTGGACTGATGGCTGTCAATATCGGTTATCTTCAGGTTTTCGATATACGGCAGAATGAGCTCTCTCACATTTTGAATTACTTTTTCTTCCAGTTCGGCTCTATCTTCTTCTCTGCGCTTGAGGAGAACCGTAAGAGCCGTATTAGCGTCTTCCAGGTTCCTGGATTTTTCTTCCAGCTCCCGCTCCCTTTTTTTCAATGCTTCTTCTATCCTTTTGCGATCGCTAATGTTACGGGCAATGCCGTGAATTGAAATCTGCCTGCCGTTTTCCCTCATAATCCGGGCGTTAACCTCCACCCAGACCGCTTCGCCGTCCTTTGTGTAGGTAAGAAATTCCTGCGGGTTTTGAACATCCTCGTTGTCGAGTCTTTTTCGAATGAGCTGCCTTACGACCGGCAGATAAGCAGGGTCCAGCAGATTCTCTATATTAAGCCCCAGCATTTGCTCCGGTTCGTAGCCGTAGGTTTTGGAAGCGGCGGCGTTACAGGAGAGGATCTTGCCCTTGAAGTCCAGAATAAAAATGATGTCATTGGCATTTTCAAAAAGCTCCCGGTACTTCTGCTCCGATTGCCTCAGCGCCTCTTCAGCTTTTCTTCGCCCGGTTATGTCCGTGACAATCTCGACGATGCCAGTGAGAGAGCCTTTTTCATCCCGTACCGGGTAACTTCGCAAAACCCAGTTTTTTTTGTAAGATGAAAAATCGATTACCTCATGCGGCTCACCGGTTTCGAGTGTCTTTACAGCCGGACAAATACGGCATGCCCTGCTCCGATTATGAAGCGCCTCATAGCAGTGCCTTTTGTTCAATTGGCCGGGCGCCAGGTTAAAAAACTCATGCATAGCCTTACTGGCCCATATAACCTTTAAATCTTTATCGAGGTACAGGACGAGTTCGGTCATGGCATCAAGGATGACCGATTTTTCCTGTTCTGACTTGCTTAGCTTTTCAAACAGCCGGAGGTATTTTTTTTCGATCTTGCGTCTCTGCGGGCTTTTTTTGTCGAGATCATTTATTTTTTTCATATATCTCCCCTGGCAAACAGACCCAGGATTGTTCCATGTCTTGTAAAGAACTCATATATATATAACATAAATCCGTTAAATATGCATGTACTGATAAAATGCCCTCCCACAGCGCGTTTACTTTTCCATTGACATATACAATTACTTCTTCTATATTCGCCATCCGAAAAGCTGATCAACGGCAGGTGATACAATGAGGCAAAAGCAGGCAAAAAGGAAATCCGATAACTGGATGGACCTTTATAAGAAAAATACCCCGGAAGAAACGGAGCCGGAACTGGGCACGGAACTTCCCCACGGCCCCGTACTTTTCTATAATGAACTCGTAGCTGACCACTCTACAAGCCCCCGTAATGTCGGTGAAATATACAATGCGGATGGATTTGCCCACCTTGGCGATCCCTCCTGCGGCGACTGGATGAAATTATGGATAAAGGTGAATGCGGACAGAATCGCGGATATAAAATTCCTGTCTTCCGGTTGTGCAGGCGCCATTGCGACCAGCAGCATGACAACAGTACTTGCCAAAGGTAAAACTATAAAAGAGGCGAAGCGGATAACCGATGCCGATGTTATCCTCGCCCTTGAGGGAATTCCCGGACGCGACGGTAAATGTATTCTTTCAGGGACCAGTGCATTGCACGAAGCTATCAGGGATTATGAACAAAAGAACGGCGGGTCCAAAGAGAACGCGTGAGGATCGCTTCTCATAGGGACCTGATTTCACTGATATCAACCTTGCCCGAAAGGGCTTCTTCTATCTGCTTTCTGTAAGCCGGGGAAAACCTGAGGCATACACCACAATCAGAACTGATGTGACGTGGAACAGGGATCAGCTTGAAAGAGATTCCTACATCTTTTAGGATTTTTTCCGCCCGCAGGGCATAACTTACCGACGCGAATAATATCACATCGTATGTTTCCGCCTTGGTCATGGTGTAATCAGCCTTCCTGCTCCAGCCATTGTGTTCGCGATGTCGTACATGTTGGAGATGCAGCCTGCACCCAGGGCATCTGAAATGCCGAAGTAATTTGTGCATGTGCCGCATACCAGTATGGACGTACCCGCCTCCTCAAGTTGTTTCAGATCATCAATTACCTCAGAATCCCTACCCGCCAGTTTAACCCCGGTGTTGTAGAAGATGATCGTATCCGGGAGCGGGTTTAAAGTAAGAAGGGTATGGACAAAGCTCCTGATAAGGACATACCCTAATTCATCATTTCCTCTGCCCATACGGTCTGACGATATGGCGACTACCAGAGAGGCCGCGTTGTAGCTTTCGTATGGAAGAGCATCTGTGTCTTTTTCCACAACCGGTTGTTTCTCTGCTTCTGCGGCTCCGGAGATGTGGATATGGGAAATTCCTCCTTCTTTCTTTTCAATACTGACGGCAAGTCCCAGTTTTGCCCCCAGACGTTTAATATTTCCGGCGGCTATTTCATCGTCCACAATTACTGTGACGTCCTCTTTTTGTTCCAGAGCCTTCTTGGTAAGGATAACAGGCTCTGGACAGGCCAGGCCCTTTGCGTCAATTACCTTTGACATATTATGCCTCCTCATAAGATTCCTTGCTGTGGAGATTGCATTACATTTAGCGGCTTAATTTACGTACCGCCTCAATTGCATAACTGACCTGATCCTCAGTGTTAAAGTATCCAAAACTGAAGCGGACGGTGCCTCCCGGAAAAGTGCCGATGGTCCTATGAGCTGAAGGCGCGCAGTGCAGCCCCGGTCTGGACATGATACCGAATTTTTCATCGAAGGCCAGGGATGCCTCCGAAGGCGCTATACCGTCAATGTTAAATGAGACTATGGAAATCTGCCGTGCAGCATCGGCGGGGCCATAAATGGTAACTCCCTGGATCGATTTTAAACCATCTAGGAAGCGTTGCGTGAGGACTTTTTCTTTAGTCCGTATGGTACTCATACCATTTGCGAGAATAAAATCCACACCGGCGCCCAGTCCGGCAAGACCGATGCCGTTTGGCGTACCGCATTCGTATCTGTCCGGCATGAAATCCGGCTGAGTTTCAAACTCTGAACGGCTGCCGGTCCCTCCTACCATGAGCGGCTGGATTTCTTTCTCAAGACCCTTCCTGATGTAGAGTCCTCCCGTCCCCTGTGGGCCATAGAGCGACTTATGGCCTGTAAAGGCTAAGAGGTCGATGTTCATTTCGTCCATATTAAGAGGGAGTATCCCTGCCGTCTGCGCCGCGTCTATACAAAAGACAAGACCATGATCCCTGGCAATGTTTCTGACCTCACGGATGGGCATGATTGTGCCCGTTACATTGGAGGCGTGGGTCAGATAAATCGCCGTCGTGTTATTTTTTATCGCGTCAAGAACACCCTGGGGATCAAGTTCCCCACGGGGAGAACATGTGACGACCGATATCTCAACACCTCTTTCTTCCATAGCCCGCAGGGGTCTCATCACCGAGTTGTGTTCCATGCTCGATGTGATCACGTGGTCACCTGGAGACAGGAAACCAGAGATAGCCAGGTTCAGAGCCTGGGTGGCATTCATCGTAAGGACAAGCTGAAATATATCATTGATTCCAAGCAGCCGGGCAAGGGCATCTCTTGCGTCCAGAATAACGCGGCCCGCCTCGATGGATAGTCTGTGACCAGAACGGCCTGGGCTTCCGCCGCTCATCCTGCCAAACCGGTCCATGGCGGAATATGTCTCTTCGGGCTTCGGCCAGGAGGTGGCGGCATTATCAAAATAAATCAGATCCATGGTGTAATTCTTTTACAGTTCCCTCTTTCATAAGGGGGATACAGAGGGATTTTGTATTTCACTTGAACACCTCAATATAATTAACATATGAGACGGCCATTTCTCCCGTATCGTCCGAATCGTTCATGATGGCAATACCAGCCGTTGCCGGCGGTTCCTTGCCGAAGGCCACCCTATAGTCTTCCAGGATGTTCACCGTCTCCTCAACCCATGTTCCCACCTTGCTTCGATCGTTCTCCAGGATGATGATCTTTGCCCTGTCGGTGTACGGACTGGTTATAATTCGTTCTTTAGTTTGAAAGCCTGTCCAAACATAGTTTAACGTACTGTCAGGCGGGTATTTCCCATAGAGTGTTTTAGCTATGCCGTATTGCAGCCGCTGTGTAAAATCGGCGTGGTTCAGATCATACTGAAACATGACGTATATCCGGATCGGGTAATCATCACCTGATTTTTCATGAGGGTCTCCTTTTTTATACACATTATCCACCTTCCATTGCCAGCGCATCCGGGAATACTCATAGACGTTGAAAGTTTTTTGATAGACGATAGCTGAGGCGGAGGCGTGACTTTCCGCTTTCAAAAAGGAGTGTCCTCCCTCAGTGACGATGGTATAGGTCGAATGTTTTTTGATCTTCGGAAAAGTGAGGGGTTCCCAGTTGGAGAGGCTGTTAAAGGCTTCATGGAAAAGGATTTGCTTATTCTCTGCGAGAACCGGAATGGATGACAGGGTGATAATGAGTATCAGGGCGGATATCCAAAATCTCATGGCTGTTTTTCCCGGCTTTCCCGCATTCAAGCAATCAATGATCCCGCGCATGACGATCCGGCCCCAGCTGTGCATCCGAAGCAATGGATACCTGTTGTTATCTCCCGCCTGTCCAGTAATGCACGATCAAAGTTTTCTATCTTGCCGGGCGCGCTATGATTAACCGTCATGCCGAGGGCCAGGTTAAAATCGCAGTCATATATGCTTCCATCCCAGTCGATGCAGATCTGATGGCGGCACATCAATCCGTCGACAGTGGATGGGTTGAATGACGCTTCGAGCATGGATATATAGGCCTCCATTTCTCCATTTGCTTCGAGATATCTCTTGAACCGCCCCAATGGCATGTTTGTCAACACGAGCAGCCGATCGAACGATATATCAAAGCGTTCCTTCAACTCATGACGATAAATATCCTCGAGATCGAATTGATCAGGCGGCAGAAAGGCGCCGCCGGGGTTGAACACCAGGTTCAGGGGAAGTTTATCTTCGATACCATATCCAGACCGATTGAGGAGGCGCAAAGCGGCAATACTCCTCTGATAAACATTGGCCCCCCGCTGTGCATTGACATTTTCCTCCAAATAACAGGGGAGCGAACCGACAAGCTGAATCTCCTTCTCCCTCAGAAAGGGGATGATCTTCCTTAAAGATGGTTCCATAAGAACTGTCAGATTCGTACGAACCTGAACCGTCTGTCCCCTGTCCCGCAGGTCTGACAGGAACCGCCTGAAATCCTGATGCAATTCGGGAGAGCCTCCGGTTATATCCACCAGCCTGAATAATTTCTGTTCTGTCAATTTCAGGATATGTTCCATAATTCTCCAGGGCATCATTTCCGTCCGCCCGGGCGAACACTCCAGGTGGCAGTGTGTGCATGCCAGATTGCAGTGACGACCGACATTCACCTGAAGTATATTGATTCCCTGGCTCCGCAAACCTTCAGGTAATACTTTCCTTATCCTTGCATCAAATTCGTTCATTGCCTACTAGTCCTATTTTTTATCGAGAAACGATCTCTTCATAATATCTTACGAAAATATGATCCAAATGCAAGAAGTAAGAACAAGGCTTTTGAACCTTTCTGAAAGAGACAGTAATAATCTGTTTATCCATCGGTGCAACGATGGGACCGGTTTCTGAAAAGGCCTGATACCCTGCAGAAATTCAAGGATGTGATAGGAGTTTTTACCGTGCCTGATGAAGCGGTGCTTGCAGCCGGTACAGTATGTAACGATGGGTCTCCCTCCCGATGCGTGGATAATCCTGTCGGTAAATTGACCGGCCAGAGCAGGGGATATGGTGGATAGTCCACCGCCGTATCCGCAGCATAAAACTTCCTGAGAATCAAGGATTGTCGACCGGTCTTGCCCGTCTAATAATCCTATCGCATGCTGTCTGATACGACCTGATAGAAGAGTCGGGCATGGCTGATGGAGATATATATCTCTCCCCAATATGGGTGCAAATTCATTCTGCGGGATTACTTCCAGGATGTATTCGACTGTTATATCCCTGAGGAACAGTGAGAAAATCCTCTGGCAATTTGGGCAGCCGGTTATCACGCGGGAAATTTTGTGTCTGTTCAGATTTTCCCGGATGCTTTTGATAGCTGTGCTTGTCATGTTCACATCACCTAACTGATACACAGGGTCATAGCAGCAATCAAGCACCACGCCGACCTTGATACCAAGGTGCTTGCTGAGGATTTCAGGGATCTTTCGGACAATGGCCGGATACATTCCGCCGAGGCCGCATCCGGGCCAGAAGACTGCGTCCGTGGTAGAATAATGGACGAAGGGGAAATGATGCCCGGTGTCTGCAAAACTGCGTGCCTTGTTCAGCACTTGCCGGACTGTGCCAGGTATTTTTCCTGTTCGGATCAAATCACACTTCGTCTGAAAAAGGGCCTCTGCCGGCGAAAGGCCCAAGGCGCACCTATTGCTGCAACCACCGCAGTTTGTACACAAAAAGACATCCTGAGGATGACCGGTGATTATTTCGTCCGGTGTTCCGTACCTCTGAAGAAAAGGACATGTTGCGGCACAGGAACCGCACTCTGCACAGTCTGTACAGGCATCGAGAAATGCCGCGACGCTTCGGGAATATTCCATTCAATCCTTATTGGGCTTTTTCGACCGGATATTCCGCCTCGTCCCAGGCCTTAATGCCGCCGGGGTGACGATAAACGTTTTTGTAGCCTAACCTTATCGCCCACATCGCGCCGTTATGGCTCCGGGTGCATTTAACAAAACCGCAGTAAAAGACAATAAGACGGTTTTTATCAGGTCCGAGGAGTTTTTCGAGGGCTGCTTTAGTCTTATCATCAAGCTTCGTCATCTCCGGAATAGGTAATTCTAAATTGACGGCACCTGGGATATGCTGTTTTTTGTAACTTGCTTCGTAAGGCATGGTATCCACGATCAGCATGTTCTTTTTCTGATCAAGCCAGCTTTTCAGCTCCTCTGTTGACACGATCTTGTAACCGCCCCTTTCTACTTCCTTTGCAAATGTAACTGCACTCTTCTCGGTATCGAGTTCTTTGGTTTCCCATGCGGCAAGGCTAGTGCCGGAAAATCCGATAACAAAAATTAAGCTGATTAAAACTGCCCATAACCTCCTAGTCATCATGTCTTACATACCTCCCTGGTTTTTATACACTGAATTATGGTGTCATTAATTCTAAATAGAATTTTACTGTTTGTGACGGGAATATTGACGGATCCACCTTGACAGATACAGAAAGGGTATGATGATACTGATCAGAACCAGATCCCTGTAAAAGGCCTGGCGAAGGCTATCCTGTCGGGCTAGTTCCTCAGTTCCGAAACAGCCGCAGTCCACGTTCAGATCTTTCAGGATCCCAAATCCCAATACAAAAATGAATAAACCCAGCAAGCCGGAAATAACGGCAAGGCTACCCCTGATGTCTAACAGAAGTCCGATTCCGGCTAATGTCTCAATAAGAGGAAGGCCAATAGCTATGACAGGCAGGACTGCTTCCGGGAAAATGCTGTAAGCGGAGACTAAGCGGGCAAATGCCTTCGGGTCAAAGAGTTTGGAAACGCCAGCGTAAATGAATATGGTAGCTAGTCCAAACCTTACAATCCGGTATAACAATGGGGAAGCTAAAATACCCCTTATGGAGGCGATGATTCTGCTGAATGACATTTTCTGTTACATTAATAGTAATCTATCTTCCTTACTGCTTGCCTAAAAAAACGAAAATTGAATATATAATTTAATTGAATAAGTCAAATTCAGATAAGCTATAACTCTGCATAGTTTATTCGTATTTGTTATAAGAGCATTCAGATCACAAACTTAATAAAGTAACTTCTTGACAAGAAAATCTGAATTTGTTTGACTAATAAGAAGGTGATGGAGTTCACCAGTAAATAAACCGCCCAAAGGGCTGATAACTCCTGCCAGTTTTATTCTGGAGGAGTTTTTTTATGGTAGATACAATCAACAAAGGTTTAAGAACCCCCATTCAGGATGCTTCACAACAATCACTGGAAAGCGTCCTTGATATCTGCACCCGGTTTTCCATTGTTTCTCTAAACCGCCAGATAGAAGCCTGCCAGAAACTGCTTGTCCAGAACCCACCCATCGATGTGGCTATCCTTGGCCAGTTCAAGGCAGGAAAAAGCTCTTTTATCAATAGTCTTATCGGCAAATCTATTCTACCCGTCGGCGTCATACCGGTTACCACCGTCATTACCCGACTTCAATATGGAGAGAAAGAACGAGTCGTTGTCAGATTTTTTGACGGCAAAACATCCGAGATCAGCATTGACGATGTCGGAAATTTTACCTCCGAAGCTGAAAACCCCTCAAATCAAAAAAACGTAGAGGTGGTGGATGTAGAGATCCCGTCTCTCAAGGAATACATCGGTCTTCGGTTAGTGGATACCCCAGGTTTGGGAAGCATATTCAAATATCATGTGGAAACATCGGAAAACTGGCTTCCCCAAGTGGGGACTGCCTTACTTGCCATCAGCTCTGACCGGCCTCTTTCTGATAACGATGTGCAATTGATCCGGGAGCTGACACAGCACACACCGAATATAGTACTTCTTCTGACGAAGGCTGATCTTCTGTCGTCGGAGCAGCAGGCGGAAGTAATACAATTTTTTGAGCGAACGATTCAGCGTGGATTAAACAGGCAATTGCCGGTCTATGTTTACTCGACTCATGTGAACACAGAGCAATACAAAGATCGTTTGGAAACAGGACTTCTCTCCAGGTTGTCCTCAAACCGTGATTTTGAGTTCAGGAAAATCCTTCAGTACAAGATGCAGTCCTTAATAAGGGGTTGTCTCAGCTATCTCGATATCGCCCTTAAAACTTCACTGCAGGCCGACCTTGATCGCGAGAAGCTTCGTGAACAGATATTCGATGAAAAGGTCAATTTTGATCTCGTCCGTGAGGAATTAACCATCATAGCCCGTGAAAACAAGAGGCAAACCCTTGTGCTCATCATGGACTACCTTGATAATTTTCAGAAGCCTCTCCGGAAGAAAATTTCTGAAGCACTGGAAAAGGAGCTTTCTACATGGAAGGGGAACCTCTGGAAACTCACACGGGGGTATGAAGAATGGCTCGCAGACTGCATGACCGAAGAGATGAGGCATATTTCCAAAATAGAGCATAGACACTTCTATGGCACTCTCAACAAAGCTCATGCCAGCTTGTCCCGATCCATTGAGGCCTTCCGTAATCTTTTGGATAAAAATATCGAAAAGGTCCTCGGCGTAAGGCTGGCTCCCGCGGACTGGAAAATTGAGGTGTCGGAACCCGATCACCCTGATATCAAGATGATCAGATCATTTGACATTCATTTTGATCTCATCTGGTTTCTTATCCCCATGTTTATCTTCAGAAGACTTTTTGAGAAGCATTTTGTTAGACAAATTCCCCGCGAAGTGGAGGCAAATCTCTCCCGTCTTGCCGCCCAGTGGGAAGACCGCATCAACAGGGCCATTGAAGAAATGCGGAAACAGTCGATTAATTATGTGAAAGAGGAACTCTCCACAATAGACGCATTATTATCCAGGACACAGGGCCAAACGGATGAGATTCGTGAGTCCATTAAAAAACTTCATAACGACTTACAGGAATTAATGGCTTAAATTGTCTTGTCCCCCACTAGCTGGTTGGGGGTGCTGTTCCCTCTGGAAGGGGTAGGGAGAGTTGTCCCCCGCTGGCGGGGGCTGGGGGTGGTATCAATGACACGCATCATACTGGTAAGACACGGGCAGACGGAGTGGAATCGTGTAGAGCGGTTTCGTGGGCGCGCCGACGTCCCGTTGAATAAAACCGGTCTGGTTCAGGCTGATGTAACCGGAAGACGCATCGCCGCTGAGTGGCGGCCGGCGGCAATCTACTCCAGTCCTCTCTCGCGTGCCGTCAAAACAGCCGAGATCATCGCACAGTATTTTGAGCTGCCTGTAAATGTTCACTCAGATCTGATTGACGTCGATTACGGTCAATGGCAGGGGTTGACACCGGATGAGGTTCGGGAGCGCTGGCCGGAAATGATAGATGACTGGTACAACAAACCCGCGGCTGCGCGTATACCTGGGGGCGAGACGCTTGAAGAACTGCGATCACGCGCCCTCACGGTCATAGATGCGCTGGCCACGCGTCATAAGGATCAAACGATCGTCGTTGTAGGACATACCGTTATCAACCGGATAATTTTACTGGGTGTGCTGGGCTTGAGTAATGAACGTTTCTGGCGATTACGTCAGGACACGTGCGCCGTTAACTGTTTTGAGGCAGAGGGAGGCGATTTCACACTTGTGTCATTGAATGATGCATGCCACCTGCGTTCCGAAATTTGACAAGACATAGTGGGCGACATGAGAAATGAAAAGATGAAAGTCGAGGGGGGAAATTAATGGAGGAGAAAACAGGTTGTATATTTTGTGACATCGCGGCGGGCAAGGCGGAAACACACAAGATTTATGAGGACGAGCTTTCTTTGTGCATACTCGACATCAACCCATATGCAAAGGGGCACTGCCTCGTCATATCAAAACGACACGTTACATGGTGGCACGAACTTACGGAAGAAGAAAATGCCAGCCTTTTCAAGGTGGCCAAGGTTGTAGCCAATCGAATGATGAAAAAATTCAATCCGGACTTCATTTTTCTCTGGGCAAGGGGCACCAGAATTCCCCATACCCATCTATTCGTGGTTCCTACTTATGATGGTGATGTACTCGATCAATTTTTCAACGCCCTTGAAAATTTCCAGGAATCACCGCAGAAGTTGGCAAAATTGAAAGAGCCTGAAGCAATGAAGGAAGCCGCCAGGCTTCTCAGCGCTGAATAGTTGTAACTGAGTCCTAATAAATATGAATCCTAATTAAAACCTGAAGCCAAAATTTCCAGTACCCCTGACACCGCCCAAATTTACATCCTGCCCATAAAGATTTGCGGTCAGCCATACATATTTAAACTCCGCACCGACAAAGAAATTCCTGCTGATATTGTAATTTAGACCACCGCCGAGATGCCATCCAAATTCTGTCTTATCATCGCTGATATGATCATGATAATAACCATTATAATAATGATTCAGTTCAATGCGATCATATACGTAATAGCCGCCTATTCCGCCTATGCCATAAAGCTCCAGCCGGGTAATAATAGGTATGCTTGCCCTCAGGGACAGGGTAAAAGGCATCACTTCGATCTTTTCTTTTGCGGGATACGTGAAACCTGTCTGGTCTACTACAGTAACATCTCCTTCTGTCTGGAAATAACCTATACCCAGTTCTATTGCAAAATTCGGGGTAAAATAATGTCCAAAAGCAACCTCAGTATTAAACCCTGTATCATATCCACTCAGGTCACCCGATGTAGGTGCATAAAAACCTAGTTTTCCGACCACATAATTGTTTGGATTAGCATCAGCTCCCAGTGTAGGCGTCACACCAATTACCAATATGAATAAGCCAGCCAGCAAAACCTGCCAATACCTCTTCATCTTTCCCTCCTATTCATCCCTTTTTACGTATCAATAATTGACACATTTGAAAGCTTATGCAATTCTTCTTCTACTTCGCAGTATATCCGCGTGCATCAAGGCACGCAGCCATCGCACGTTGATAGTCCGCGCGTTTCTGAACCGATGGTGCGCCACCTGAAGATCGGGTCGGATCGTAACCAGTCTGGCCAACCGCCCAGAGGTGACACTGGTAGCGATCCTCTGCCTGTTGTTTTTCGCTCTGGCCCTTACGGGGATAGATAAACAGCTTATCTACTGATGGTGCTGATGGCGTCGACGGAGGTTCCTGGCTGACTGCACCTTGCGGCGGACTGACAACCATGTAACCGCCTGGAGCTGGAGCATAATAAATCCCATCGGCGTAGTAGTAAGGATAACTGCCTATCCAGACGGTCTGGTAATAAAACGGCAGAAAAGGAAATACTGCAGCCCAAGGATACCACCATCCGCCATAGTACCACCCACGATAGCCATACCATCCACCATGCCAGCCACCATAATATGGTCCGTGCGCAACAACAACCCTCTGCGCACTTGCAGGCTGCGGAGTTCCTAACAACACCACTCCTGATAAAGCAAGCACAATTATCATGAGTGCAAGAAACTTAATTGTATTTTGAATACTTGTCATAATTATGCCCTCCATAAGACAAGAGGTTTATAAACTATTATGTTCCAATATAACCACATTTATCCACGAATTCAGCATCCTTCTTTCAAACCAAGTTTTAAACGCCTGCCCGTTTATAACAAAAGGTAGTCTCCAAGCAATTCGGCAAGGTTACTGAATCTTATATGTGGATTACTTTTTAAAATT
>DASPQI010000347.1:0-2902 GCA_035625045.1 Syntrophales bacterium
GCTTATCCTCAGCAGACTTCATCTCTCCCGGCGCATTTACACTCGCATTGCTTTCCTTAGCCTCAGCGACGGCCTTGTCCGCCTCCGAGATTTTCTCCCTCGGCAGGGTGGCATAGGTGACACATCCACTTGTCAGTAAAAGGCCGAGGATGACCCATACAACGAGCAATGATCGGATTGTTCTCTTCTTGTCCATATCTTCCTCCTTCCTTGTTCTTGTTCGGATGCAATAGGCTGTTGACTTTTCGTCGAGTCAGGCATATAAAACTCCCGGAAAGATACCCCGATGTCGCTGATAACGGCATCGAGCAAAATTGCCTGAAAACCCGGTTATTATCGCATTATCAGGGCAAAACAGCAAGTTAATCAATGGTTAGCGCAACTTAATAGAAAGGAGGAGAAAAAAGTATGTCATCTTCGGAGAACAATGACAGGGGTTCACCAGAGAAAGTCTGGGAAACGTACAATACAGTAAACGGGTTGTTGAAGTACAACCATTCCAGGTGGGTCGAGAACTATAAGGTATTTCTCACATTCAATCAGTTCCTGCTACCAGCTCTTACAGCTCTCTTGGCTTTTTCATCAAGAGGGTGCGTTATTACTAAAATCCCAATCATTGTCCTCTGTCTTGTTGGAGCGGTGGCGGCCTGCTGTAGCATAGGCCTGTTGAAACGCATCTATGTAGACACCGACGTCAGAGTAAACCAGCTGCGTCGCCTTGAGAAGCTGATGGTGGATATGCCGATAAAACCGTACATTGAAGGATATGGGTTCTTCTTTCTGCAAGAGGCGCTTCCATCTCCAGAGGGAACAGGCGATCTTTTCAAATTGCGTGGTGGCGGCACGCGTGCTATCGATGCGTATACTTGGGTAAGCAAGGCAATTTTCATCGCCTACATTGTCCTGCTTCTATACACCGTCTTCGTCTGAACTATGAGCGGGTGAGCGCTAACAATAGCACGAACCGGACGCTTGACAGCGCCGGTTGTGCTCCCCGTTAGACCAAGAAAATGAAACATAAAACTACTGCCAAAATAACGGCCATAATGTTCTTTCTAATTGTCATTCCCCTAGCCGTCTCGCCATCTCTTTATATCGAGGCTGCAGAACAGGTCGTGAAATGGCGTCTGGTGAAATCAGTGCCGCGACAGAGTGGTGGAACTCAGGATTTCATATTGATTCCGGAGAGCAAACAAACAGATTTAGATTACTACCGACAAATTGCTGATGCCGTCTGTGGCAATCGGGTAAAATGTGAAGTGTATTATTGGACTAATGAGAAATACATACCGAATTCCGAGTGGTTCGATGGCCCAGCCATGCAGTCACTGACGGGACAATATGAGCGACATCCAAACTACCGAGAACCAGTCTTGCGTCTTGCATGTTGGCTGTATCCATCAATGGAGATAGGTAAGCAAATGAACTGTTTTTCTATGCCCGGCGCAAAGGTCCCTCCAAATAAATGAAAGACAGGTCTAACACAGCCTTCAATCAGACGCGGAATAAGGCTGGTTTAATTTTGGAAAGCTACTTGTCCGCGCTGGTTAAGGCCATCGTTATCGTACAGTAAAGGATGAACACTGAAAACTTTTGACAAATTTACTGATTACACTAGAACATCAAGACTGTTATGCTTCTTGTTATACATAATTAACGGAGGAAACCATGCCGACCATTGATGATAGGGATCGGCTCTTTCGGGAGTTCCAGATCCAGAAATTCAACCGGAAATGGGCCGTTCCAACTGTATCCATGACAGTGGACATCGATATCGGTAGACTGCAAGAAATCCGGAAAACGTTTAATGAGGCACGGCAATCCGAAAATATGTCACTGACCCATGTTCTCATCAAAGCCGCAGGGGTGGTATTAGAAAACTTCCCCATAATGTACTCCGCCTTTGACGGCAAAAGAGTCGTTTATTCCGAAAAAATTAAGATCAATTTGCCAGTTGCGGAAGGTGATCACGTGGAGTACGTGATGATCGAAACACCCCAGCTGAAGACGGTCGAGCAGATCGCTCGGGAAGTTGGGGAAGAGATGGAGCGAATCCGCCGCGGAGAAGGGACTTTTTACCAATATCTGAAGAGAGTCATGAAGATACCGCTCTTCATCAGAAAGCTCACCCTTGGTATTCCGGCGTTAAGAATAAAATCTCTCAATAAACACTACGGCAATTTCCCTATCACCAATTTTGGCAGTTTTGGAATCAAAAATGGCATTCCGGCAGTCTCTTCCCCCGTCGTTGGAGTCATGTGCATCGGAACGGTTTGGAATCTTCAGGTGGCGACCGACGACAGGAAGAGCGTGTTGGCCAGTTTTTTGCCGATCACGATTGCATTCGACCACCGGCCGATCGACGGGGCATATGGCGGGCGTTTTCTGAGCGCATTCAAGGAACTCCTGGAGAAGAATCCGGAAAGTCTTTTCCAATGATGACCTAAAAGCCATAAAGAAACTTTTTAATTTACAGCGTTCTAATCGGATAAGGGCTGGTGGTTAGCCCCCCCCTCACACCACCCGGCGTGCGGATTCGCACTGGGCGGTTTTCGGAAATCTTCGGGCTGTAGCCGGACATTGAATCATTATCCACGGCGGTATACTATTCAGCGGGATCTTCGACTTGCCTTCGATTCGTACTTTTGGTAGTATCCATGAACATGAACACCATAGGTTCTCGTACAGGGGACTTACACCCCATAAGTTCACGCCCATGACGGGCGTACACAAGTCAATCAAGGCGACGGAGAATAGCCCCGTCGCCTTTTAGCGGAGGTCAGTTCCCCCGCGCCTTATTTTTATCGTTAGGGCCTTCGAATACCCCAAGAACTCGCGTTGCTCTGGTTGAATTGGAGAGCACAGAGAGGTCATCCGATTTGAGAAAAGTCGCAGCGTTGAT
>DASPQI010000348.1:0-5843 GCA_035625045.1 Syntrophales bacterium
AAGGATTGCCGTTATAAAATACCTATGTAATAGGATCTGTCCATCACTACGGATCGAGGGTTCAAGGAATCATGGGGTCGAGGATTCAAGCGAAAAAGAAGTCAGGAGGATTTAAAACCCTGGTACATATCATGAGAAATACTCCAACACTTGAGCCCTGGAACCCTTGAATCCTTGAATCCTTGAATCCTTCTCTGAACTGTAGAGAAGAGAGCCAAATCCATTTTGGTAATCATGACCTCTGATAAACCCATCATTATAATTGGCGGTGGCCTTGCCGGTTGTGAGGCCGCATGGCAGTTATTGACCAGGGACCACCAGGTCATCATCTATGAGATGAAACCCAATGTATTTTCCCCTGCCCATTCGTCGCCACATCTGGCAGAGTTAGTATGCAGCAACTCGCTCCGCTCCAACATGCCGGAGAACGCCGTGGGACTGCTGAAGGAGGAGATGCGCATCATGAACTCTATAATCATGGAAGCAGCAGACAGAACGGCAGTCCCGGCAGGCAAGGCCCTGGCTGTAGACAGGGCTCGCTTTTCACTGTATGTTGAAGAAAAACTCCTTTCCCAAGGAGGGCTGAAGATCGTCAGGGAAGAACTGCGGGAAGTGCCGAGCGACAATATGGTTATTATTGCCACCGGTCCTCTTACATCTGATGCCCTAGCCGCGAGCATTTCAGCGCTGACCGGCGCTGATTACCTCTACTTCTACGATGCCATTTCTCCGATCATTGAAGGAGATTCTATCGATTATACCAAGACCTTCATGGCATCACGATACAATAGCGCTGAAGGTGATTACCTGAACTGCCCTATGAATAAAGATGAATACGAAAGGTTCTGGCAGACATTAATTGAAGGCGAAGAGGTCCCCCTTAAACCTTTTGAAGAATTGAAATTTTTCAGCGGTTGCCTCCCTATTGAGATTATTGCCCGAAGCGGCAAACAAACGCTCGCCTTCGGGCCGATGAAACCTGTAGGGTTAATGGACCCGAAAACAGGAAATCAGCCATACGCCGTGGTGCAACTGCGCAAGGAAGACCGGAATGGCTTGCTCCTCAGTATGGTTGGTTTTCAAACGAAGCTGACCTGGCCTGAGCAGCGCCGCATATTGAGAACGATTCCGGGATTGAAAAATGCTGAGTTTGCGAGATACGGAAGCATCCACCGCAATACCTTTATCAACTCCCCTGCCCTGCTCAAAGAAACACTTCAAATGCGAACGAACGACAATATCTTTTTCGCCGGTCAAATAACAGGCGCCGAGGGATATATAGAATCTTCGGCAATCGGACTAATCGCAGGTCTGAGTGCCTCCTGTTGCCTGTCCGGGAAAGAGATGGCGCCACCACCCGAAACAACGGCCTTGGGCGCCCTGTTAAAGTATATCATTCATGCCGATCAAAAGACTTTTCAGCCAATGAACATCAATTTCGGACTTTTTCCTCCTCTTCAACAAAAACTTCCCAAAAAAGACAGGGGGCAGCATTATGCGAAGCGCGCCCTTAGGGCGCTCAGTGGTTGGAAGGAAGAGGTAGGTAGGATTACGCCTTTGCCTCAAAATAATACTGTTTGATTCGTGATACATACGTTCTGGTTTCACTAGGTAATCTGTTTGGATGTTTCTCCACATTACTCATTCCCCAATTGTATGCGGCAAGTGCGCGATCAACATTACCATCATATCGATCAAGGAGGCTTTTCAAATAACGTGTACCCCCCATAACGTTTTCATAAGGATCGTAAGGATTTCCAACACCAAGATCACGTGCGGTAGCCGGCATAAGCTGCATAAGACCCATAGCCCCTTTGGGAGATGTGCTATGTATGTTAAAATTGCTTTCAGCTTTTATAACTCCGCGTATTAAATCAGGATCTATACTGAACGTGTCAGCTGCCTGGTTTATGATCGTATCAATATCGCCTGTTGGCGGGATATTGTCATTTTTTTGTGGTGAATGCTCTATTTTTGACGCTGGGAGTTCGGGCATAGATCCATTAATATTTATATTCATTAATCCGGAAAATGATGCACCAGGATTACTATCTTTTTTATCATATGTGGCCATACTGAACAACCGGCTATTCATCTGTATTCTCATACTGAGCAGGAGTATCTGAATTTGCTCTTTATCCAGAGTTTGCGTTGAAGAAACAGCATCTTTCAAAACAGTATCAAATGTGATGTTATCCTTATTTCCAGTTTGATTTTGCGTTTTTAATTTATTTTGCTCCCCGGATATTGAAAACAAAAAGTCCAGGTTATCTTTTATGGGAAGAGTCATAATTAACTCCGGTCTAAGTAATATTAGATTTACTATCAAAACCCGTGCCAACTTTAGCCATTAAAGGGTATATTTAATTGCATAAAATGACAAAATAGACTTGACAAAACAGTATTTTTATCTCATACGAAGACCGTTTCATAAATTGATATGGTACAACTTAATAGCAAAGGCAGATATTGAAATAATGCAAGATGAAAAAAAGACAAAAAAAGACCTTATTAAAGAATTAACAGACCTGCGTGGCCGGGTTGCTGAATTGGAAAAGTTGGAGGCTGATTGGAAAGACACGCAACTAGACCTTTCTGAAAGAATGGGGCATTATTTTACGCTCGTTGACCAGTCAAGTGATGCCATTTTTGTTATTTTTGACAGAAAGTTTGAATTCGTCAACCAGCGGTTTGAAGAACTATTCAATGTCAAAATGGACGAAGTATGCAACCCCGATTTCAACCCTTTGACCCTTATTGCCCCTGAGAGCCGTAATCTTGTATTAGAAAATATACAAAAGGGATTCCGAGGTACATTCTCGTCCCAACAATTTGAGTTTGCAGCCCTTACCAAAGAAGGACGCAAAATCGAATGCGAAACGACTATCCTCTTTATACCTTATAAATGGGGAATTGCTGTTCATGGAGTTCTTCACAATGTAACCATGCGCAAGCGAATTGACGAAGAATTGCAGAGAGAAAGAAGTGACCTTCAGTTAGTCCTGAACTCTATACCTACAAGCACCTATTATACAGACAGAAATCATCGATTTATTCAGATTAATGAAGCATTTTCTAAATCCCTGGGGCGACCGATAGAATCAATCCTTGGAAAGACCATATCGGACCTCTTTCCCAACCTTCCCTCGCATCAGGTCCAACACTATTATCAAGACAACAACGATGTCATATCATCAGGTCATCCAAAACGAGGTATCATAGAGATGTACCCGTCTACCCGGGGGCATTGCTGGCTTCAGACGGACAAGACGCCTTATCATGGTGATGATGGATCAATTTTAGGTGTGATCAGCTTATCTATAGACATCAGTGAGTTCAGAAAGACAGAGGAGAAGCTTTGGTACCTCAGCTTTCATGATGTACTTACAGGTCTCTATAATCGTGCCTATTTTGAAGAGGAAGTGGTCAGGCATGAACACGGCAGATTATTTCCGATCAGTATTGTTGTTATTACCGTGGATAACCTTATATCAGTCAATGCCAGCCATGGTATTGAAGCGGGAAATGAACTTTTAAAACGTACGTCGCAGTTACTGAAAGTCTTCCGCAGTGAAGACATAGTTGCCAGAATTGGGGGTAATAAATTCGCCGCTATCTTACCATTATCGGATGGAACTATTGGAGAAAATGTCGTAGCACGCCTCAGGGATGGGCTATCCGCTCGCTCTAATGATTACCGTGATCTTTCCCTTGCTTTGTCCTTTGGCGTTGCCACCGGTCAAAAAGGATGCTCTTTGTACGATATCCTTAAACAGGCTGAAATGCGCATGTCCAAGCAGGAGCAATAGGATACTCAATTCAATCTGGATGATAAATAAAGACAGACGAGACGCTCATATTACACAGAAAAAAATAAATCAAACGGCGCAATAGAAATAAACTGTAGGACAGGCGTTTCGCCCGTCCCTCACTCAATTACTTTATTGATTTAAGAGTTGCTCTCGCTTCGTCTGCACCTTCAATGTTTGAATCCAGTTTTAACGCTTCTCCAAGTTCCCTCTTAGCCAGATCGAAGTTCCCGTTTTTATAATACGCCATCCCCAAATGATATTTTATCACAGGCTGGTTCGGAACCTTTTCGTTTGCCTCTTTTAGGTACACAATGGCTCTGCTGGGAATGTTTTTCTTGTAATATATCCAGCCCAGCGTATCTGATACGTGAGGATCGTCCGGCACTTGTTCCTTTGCTTTTTGGGCTAAATTCAAAGCCTCATCAATATTTCCACCCTTTTCAGCATATATGTACGCAAGATTGTTTGCTGCGGGAGGAAAATTGGGACTAACCTTTAGTGCCTTCAGATAATGGTCTTTAGCCTGATCATATTTTTTTTCGCTTTCATAAATCATTCCCAAAGCAATATGTGCAGACAGTGAATCCGGCTCTTTTTCGAGCGCAGTATGATATAATTTTTCTGCGTCGTCAATCTTCTTCTGACGCATATAGAAGTTTGCCAAGGCGATGTGTAGGACTGGTAAATTCGGGTTTAATTCTATTGCTTTTTTGAGACTATTTTCCGCATTTGTCAGATCCTTATTAACCTCATAAAGAGCTCCGAGAATATTATACAGAAACGGATTACTCGGTGAGATTTTTATCTGATCTCCTACCCTGTCAAACGCCTTCTTATATTCTTTTTTGTTCATATATACCGAGACGATTAACTGTAGGGGTTCTATGTAATTTGGTTGCAGTGAGACAGCCTTTTCAAATTTAGCCAAGGCATCTTTTTCTTTTTTCTGGAAAAGTAATATCCGGCCCATCTGTGTATAGCCTACAGGATTATCCGGCGCGATTTTTATCATTTCGTCATAGCTCTTTGAGGCACCAGAAATATCTTTTTTAGCCAGATAAGCATTACCCATAACTAAATAGGACCTTATACTTTTCGGAGAGTCCTTAAGCACTGCCTTTGCCTCACCTGCAGCCTGGTCATATGCACCTTCTCTGATATATATTTCAGCCATAAGAAGTCTTGGTTCATCCCACTTTGGACTCAGTTTCGATGCCTCAGTAAGTGCTGCCTTTGCCTGTTGAACATCCCTGTTCCCATAATGGGCCAAAGCCAGCAGATAATACGCCATGGGAAATTTTGGATTATCTTTTAGATAAATCTGAAACAGATTCTGCGCTTCATTAAACTGGTTTCTGCTCAAATATATACGCCCTTTCAAAAGCAGACCTTCCTGACTCTTTGGATTCATCTTTAGAATATTTTCTGTCACCTGTAGCCCTTCGTCATATTTCCTCTCACTTATGTAATAATCAGCCAACCGAGCCTGGGGTAGGATATTCTTTGAATCTATATTGACAGCCTCTTTAAACACCTCTTCAGCCTTATCTTTTTTGCCCCATGCCAAATAAAAGTCACCCAGGTGTATACGGAAAGGCACATTCTTCGGTGACAATTGTACACTTTTTAAGAACTGCTTTTCCGCTTCGTCAGGCCTATTAGTTACCGCATAAAAATTCCCCAGAGGCATATAAGCATTTGGGTCATCCGGAGCGATTTTTACACCCTCCAGATATTCATGTTCAGCCAAATCCTTCTTCCCCGTTCTAAGATAAAATTCGGCAAGAGAGTATCTTGCCCTGAGGTTTTTCTCATCGACTTTTACAGCAGCCTTGAGCATCTCCTCCGCTTGGTCGAGATCTTTTTTCATAATATAAAGTTTGGCCAGATGGAGGTATGCTTCAAGTTTTTTATCCCCTTCGACCGCCTTCTTCGCTTCTGTAACGGCCTGATCAATTTTCTGTTCAGCAACATTGATATTACTCAACAAAAGGTGTGCTGAGGAATCTTTTGGCTCTTTTGTAAGAACAA
>DASPQI010000349.1:0-5476 GCA_035625045.1 Syntrophales bacterium
AGCGCCGTCCCTATACCATACGATGATGTATAAAAGGCGATGGCCCTGCTCTGACCTTTTCCCGTGATATGGTCACTAAGCGCTTTCAGACCGGGCATGTACGTTCCCGCGAGGCTTATGCCGGCACAGAAGCGAAATATCATTGCCGTCAAGGTGCCCTGGGCAAGCCATCCAAAGCCTGCCATGGAGGCTGCACCAAAAGCTGCCGAATACAGATAGATGCGGCGAGGATCAATGCGGTCTGTGAGACTAACAAGGATGGGAACGAAGGCCGCGTATCCGCCGTAAAAGATGCCGTTGATCCAGCCCGCTTCGGTGTTACTGAGACCCCATTCGGTCCGGAAGGCGGGGAGAAGGGCGGGAAAGTACATGGTCCCCGCCATGGAAAATATCTCGGAGGCACATATGAAGATGATAAATGTAACTTGACTGTTCATGCGCAGAGAGACGGAACTTTAAAATTTAATGATTCTTGGTTGCTTTCTTCTACCATTTTATTTTAATTATTGTAATAATCAATTATAAAGCACTCGTCCCTTATTTGTGTTCATTGTGATGTCCATTATATTGTCAATTTGTTGGTTTCTATAGGGAGATGAGGAAAGTATGGGATGCGCCGGTCAGGAAAGCTATGGCATTGAGGCAGTACTGTTTGATTTCGGTGGTGTTCTTGCCGAGGAGGGTTTTAGAAAAGGAATCGAGGCAATAGCAAGGTTAAACAATCTTGATGAAGAGAGCTTCGTGAGAATTGCCAACAGTGCGATTCATGCGTGCGGCTACGTACTGGGGAAAGCCTCTGAAAGAGCATACTGGGAAGTATTGAGGGAGACCACCGGCATCCGGGGTGATGATCTGCTCCTGAGAGATGAGATACTATCTCGATTTATTCTGAGAGAATGGATGCTCGATGTTGTCAAGAAACTGAGGGATGTGCACATACGTGTGGGTATACTGAGTGACCAGACCAACTGGCTTGATGAACTCAATACCCGCTATGATTTCTTTAAATGGTTCGATTATGTCTTCAACAGTTATCACATGGGGAAAAGCAAGAAAGACTCGACTCATTTTGAGGATATTGTCCATATGTTAGGTATCGAGGCGCAAAAAGTGCTCTTTATTGATGACAGCCAGGGAAATTGCGAAAGGGCAGCACAGAAAGGGTTAAAGGTTATTCATTACATCGGCCGGGGAAGGTTTATGGAAGAACTCAGACAGTATTTTCCGGCAAGCGTCGGAGCTTTATAGCTGACCTCTTTCCATTTGACACGTATATATTATTTTTTTATACTCACGCCGTTCAAAGGCGACTTCTTGTAAAACACCCCGTGATGATAATATCAAAGATTTAATCTGCTCCCTACAATTCCGAAGAGAAAAAGGAGGAACCATGCAACCTGTAAACGATCTGGACGCCATCTTCAAACCCAAGAGCATTGCGGTAATCGGAGCTTCACCTACTGCCGGTAAGCTTGGGTATGATATCACATACAACCTGATTCATGCTGGCTTTACCGGACCGATATACCCGGTCAACCCGAAGGCTGATCAGATCCTGGGCCTCACCGCTTATAAACAGATTAGTGACATTTCGCCCCCACCGGACCTTGCCGTCGTCATAATCCCGGCAAAGGCTGTGCCGGGGATGATCGACCAATGCGGTTTAGCGGGTGTCAAAACTGCTGTTGTCATAACCGGGGGATTTGCCGAAGCGGGAGAAGAGGGAGCGAAACTTCAGGAGGAACTGGTAAATGCCGCCCGCCGTAATGGTATCCGTGTAATCGGTCCCAATTGTCAGGGGGTTAACAACCCGCATCATAATCTCTGTGCCTCATGGCCGTTACTCACAAGGAAGGGCGGGATGGCCTTTATCTCACAGAGTGGGACGGTCGGGGCGGCGCTCATGGACTGGGCCAGCGAGGAGCACCTTGGCGTTAGCGTCTTTGTGAGTCTGGGCAATCGCGTCGATGTTGATGAAGCGGATTGCATCCGGTATTTTAACCAGGACCCTCATACCAGGGTAATTGCCCTTTATGTCGAGGGCGTCAAGCGGCCCGTTGAATTCCAAAAAACCTTGGCCGCAGCCACGAAACCTGTCGTCATTCTCAAGTCCGGGCGCACCCCTAGAGGCCGCGTCGCGGCCGAATCTCATACCAAATCACTGGCCGGGGTGGATGCCGTTTATGATGCCATCTTCAAAAAGTACCGTGTTCACCGCGCTGATACAATTGAGGAACTCTATGACTTTGCCAAGGCACTGGCTCATATGACCAGACCTCCCGGGAGACGCTTGCTTAATATCACCAGTTCCGGAGGTTCTGCGATTCTCGCCATCGATCAGGCGGAAAAGCTGGGATTCGAATCGCCGCCTCCAAGTGCCGATCTCAAGGGACGATTACGTGCTATCCTGCCTGCCCACTGTGCAGTTGATAACCCCATAGACCTTACCGGTGATGTGATAGGTGATCCGACCCTTTATGCCAAAGTGATCAATGCCGCCAAGGCTGACTATGACACGATGGTAATCATATTTGGCGACCCGATCCCTGGGGCTTCCACAATGGTAACGCCGGGTGCGTCCGAGCTGGTAATCTTTTTGGGTGGCGCCGATATTGAGCGGAAGGAACGTCCTCTGATGCACGAGCGGGGCATCCCGGTCTTTCCTACCCCTGAACGCGGCCTTAAGGCGTTGTATCAATTCTTCCGGTTTGAAGAGCGTCCCCCACAGCCGTCTTCACCACATGTGTCGACATCCGGGTTGCAGCTATTGCCCGCGGATGAGGCAACAGCATTGCTTGACAAAGTTGGTATCCCTGCGACTCCCGCACCAATTGCCGCCTCGCCCGACGATGCAGTCAGACTGGCGCGCGGTTTTAACGTTCCGGTAGTCCTGAAGATAGCATCGCCGGATATAGCCCATAAAAGCGATGTCGGCGGTGTACTTCTTCGTCTTTCAACCGATGAAGAAGTTCGTGCCTCTTATCGGGAAATCATGGCTGGTGCTGCGTCCCGTGCCCCAAAGGCGAAGGTTGAAGGGGTGACCGTGTCGCCGATGGCCGCACCCGGCGGTTCGGAGGTCATAGTTGGAGTCTTCACTGATCCCCAGTATGGTCCTACCCTGATGTTTGGCCTGGGGGGAATTTTCACAGAGATATTTAAGGATGTGCAGTTCTGCCTGCTACCTGCTTCAGAGGAAGAACTGTGGCAAACGGTACGCTCCATTACCGGCTACCCTGTCCTTGCCGGCATCCGGGGCCAGGCGCCCAAAGATTTAAAGGCACTAATAGAAGTCATGAAAGGCGTGTCCAGACTTGCCATTGATAATCCTGGTCTGGATCAGATCGATCTTAACCCGATTCTGGTTTACGAGCGAGGCGTCCTCGTTGTGGATGCCAGAATATTCAGGCGGATTTCATAGTATATAATAAGGATACATGACGAAGTATTAGATACTTTTGATAATCGAAAAAGGAAGTAATTTTCTACTCGTTCAATGGAGTCTGACGTCTTTGATTAGATTGGCCAGGATTAGACCAAAGAAACTTTCTCCACCTGACTGGTAATGCCAGCCCAAGTGGGAGAAACAATTTGCACATAACGCCACACACCAACTGAATCCTTTAAACCAAGTGACCTCATAAGTGGGAATGCCATAAGTAAAACATCCCCAGGCCGTTGAAAAGCAACCTATGTGAAATGTTATTCCTGCAGGATTCTTAAAAATATGCGCATGCTGTCCATTGACAGTTATGCTATATTCCATCGTAGTAATTTCATTTTTACAATTTTTGCAGATGATTGATTCTTTCTCGTCTTCCGTCTTTGTTTCCGGTGATGTTCGCGAGCAAACTTCCTCGCTCTCCTCTTCCGAGGACTTTTTAAATGCCCGTAAATAATCTATCCGATCTCTATCTTGAACAAGCATTGGTCAGATTGGGTTAGTATTTTTTTGTATTTTAACCAATTTGTTGCATGAAATCAAATTAACAAGACAGTAGAATGTCGAATACGTATATAAGAGAATAAACGAAGTTCATTCAATTTTTTAGTCATGTCGGTTTAAATTATATTTATAATGATCTGCCTGTAAAAAATTCCGACACTTTTAATAATCAATGGACAAAAAATATATAGAAAAATTTATCGATTACAACCAATTACGGTAATAACCTGATATTGTAAAGAATATCGACATCTTGATGGTATGGTAAATTAATATCAGTAAAATTGAATAAAATTGTCAAGTTGGGGATATATTGAATAACGCAAGAAATGATACTTACCAATTAAAGTTACAGACTTATTTTTTCATGTGCCGATTAAATAAGAAAAGATATTTACCATTTCTAAACATGGACTTAACTCATAACGCACTTTACCATGTCCTATTATACTTATGATATAGTAAACCTCATTATTCTTGTTATAGGCACGATAGTCGGTTTTCTTTACAAAGTCATTCGACAATCGGGTCCTATCTGATTTCCCCAAAAGTCCAAACGAAATTTATAAATCTTTATATTCAAATACTTATAGTTTTAGTATCTCATTAGAATTTCATCTGGTATAATTATTGTATAACATCGTATAATATAACAGGCGTACGTGTATTTAAATTTTCTCGGTCTGTAACTGTACAGTTGAAATCGCTATTGATTGAGAGGCTACTATGAGAGAAAAGGGTGCGGATGTGAACTTAAGTTCGAGGATTTTGGATGAAGTGGAAACTCTCGACTCATGCGTATCAAAATATTTTAATGTTAAATCAGAAATGTCGCCGTTGAAGAAAGATGAGTTCTTGATCCTGTCTGCGCTTAATATATATTTTCATGGTGCTTTAAAATGACTTTAAACCCGTGCCATTGTGCATGGTTTAGGCATGGATATTTTTATGAATGGAATTTGCGTAATCAGTCGTGAAAGTTACATCAGGGCACGCATCATCAGAATTAAAACTACGAATGACTGCTATATCGACGAAGCAATCAAACTGGCATCAAATGGAATTTCATCAATGCTGCTAAGTCATGCACGAGTACCGGATGGATACCAGATGTTCCTTGATTCTGAGGCTGATGGAAAAATAATATGCCAGCGTATATTAGATACATTGTTGCACATGCCTGATGGTAACGTTGTGATTGAAAGAATCAATTGTTGAAGATTCCAATAGAATCCTTACCTCACTAGCAATCTTATTTTATATCGTACTTTATAGGGCAGCGAGAGACAGACCAAATAATTTATAGTTGAAAGAGTAATGTTAAAATTTTTAAAGGGTCAAAAAATGGCTAATAGGCAGGAAAAAGAGAGGCGTCATCACTCGAGAAAAGCTATTTTAGCTCCAACTTTAATTAAAAAATACGATCTTGTAAGTGAAACGTTATGTACTGGGGCGATAACTGATATTTCACTAGGTGGTGCTCGAATTACCATTCCCAAAGATGTAAAGTGTGAAATATTGTTAGATCCGCAA
>DASPQI010000350.1:0-3363 GCA_035625045.1 Syntrophales bacterium
AGAGAACGGATCGAAGCCGGGGGTGCACCCAGTCAGGAAAGGCGCTGAATCGGCCTTCGGAGGCGGGGAGCTGTTTTATTGCCCGGACATTCTCCATAAAACGCTGGTCGTTTTCCTTCCGGGATAACAACTCCTTAACGGTTAATGTGGACATAAAGGCTGCCGGGCATCCGTAGCATAGCCTGAAATCTTTGCATAATAAGCAATTCGTCACTGCAAGGAGTGCAAGCGATGCGGCAATCTCATCTTATCAGAATGCTATGAGATTGCTTCGCTTCGCTCGCAATGACTTTATGGATATATACAAAGCTCTCAGTTTATCACGACTGCTGAAGTATTTTTGTCTATTTACCCCCTTTCGTATTCTTCCACAAGCTTTTTATACTTCTCATGGATCATGTTTTTATCAAATTCCCAAAATTCCTTCAGCATGGCATTCTGTTCTTTCGTTGTGAAATAATCAAGAATCGGGAAAAAGAAGTGTTTATCTTCTTTTTCAATATGCTTTGGATAAAGATCAACGATCTTTTGCAAGGTTAGAATTACATCCGCCGAACTATCGCTGTCGCCTTCCAGATATTTTTTATTGGCTTCCAGAAGTCTGCCGACGGTTTTACGCGCAATGACATGTTCTTCGATCAGCTCCCTCATGATCCTTTCATGCTCCGTTAACAAGTCCTTTGTCGCGAGGTCTCTGAAAAGAATATCCTCTTCTTTACCGTGATGGGTTCGATCCGCGTACGTTCTGAAAAAATCGACGGCGGAAGCGATAAAAACCGTGTTTACCTTGTTTTGTTCTTTAATCCTTGCGATCTCGCCGTTGAACAGACGGGCCATCTTTTCAATAAGCCTGTGTTCCCACATTAAAGGACCGATAGGTTTCATTAGTTATCCCCCCCGTTATTCTGAATTATAATATTGAATTGTCCGCAGGACAAACCCGATGCCTGACCCGCGGTAGATTTTTATTAGCCTAAAATTGCTTTTAAGTCTTCCTCAGGGGTAGTGATCGGCTTGATGTCATATGTCTTAACCAGGACATCCAGGACATTGGGCGATGTGAATGCCGGAAGAGATGGACCGAGACGAATATTTTTAATCCCAAGCGCAAGCAGTGTAAGGAGAATGGCGATAGCTTTTTGCTCATACCAGGAAAGAACCATGGATAAAGGAAGTTCGTTTACACCTACACCGAAGGCTTTGGAAAGTGCTAGGGCAACCTGGATGGCAGAATATGCATCGTTGCACTGCCCTACATCGAGTAGTCTCGGGATTCCGCCAATGTCACCCAGGTCTTTGTCGAAAAAGCGAAACTTCCCGCAGGCAAGAGTGAGAACGACGCAGTCCTTGGGAACCTGTTCCACAAATTTGGTGTAATAGTTTCGTCCGGGCTTGGCGCCATCACAGCCAGCCACGAGGAAGAAGTGGCGGATATCCTTTTTTTTCACTGCATCGATAACCTTGTCAGCTACACCAATGATCGCGTTTCTGCCAAATCCAACGGTAACAGATCGACCGTTTGTATCAGCGGGGAAACCGGGCATTACGATAGCTCTTTTAATGACAGGTGTAAAATCACGGTTTGCAATGTGAGTGACATCCGGCCAGCCTACTTCACCGGCAGTAAAAATATTGGCTTTGTAGGAGTCCTCCGGTCTCTGGAGGCAATTCGTAGTCATGAGGATTGCCCCTGGAAAGGTGGCAAACTCCTTATGCTGATTCTGCCAGGCAGTGCCATAATGGCCATAAAAATGCTCATACTTCTTAAGTCCGGGATAACCATGACTAGGGAGCATCTCGCCGTGCGTGTAGATATAAATACCTTTGCCTGCCGTTTGCTTGAGTAATTCTTCAAGGTCTTTGAGATCGTGCCCCGATATGAGAATAGCCTTTCCTCTTTTTTGGCCGAGGGGTACTTTTGTAGGTACAGGGTGGCCATAAGTCTCTGTGTGGGCGGCATCCAGAAGCTCCATGGTCTTTAGATTCATCTCACCGCATTTAAGAACCATGTTAAGTCCTTCCTCGATCGTCAACTTTTCCTCAGCAAGTGAGGCAAGACTTTCATGCATAAAGGCATATACATCGTCATCCTCTTTGCCCAAGATCTGGGCGTGATCCATGTAAGCTGCTATCCCCCGTATACCAAACAAGAGGATATGCTTGAGTGATAAAATGTCTGAATTCACGGCAGGGTAGGTCTGCAAGCCGACTTTTTCACCCTGTGCGACCAGTTCCTCGAGTGTGCCGGCAGGATTGAACAGGATGTAATCTTGTGAGAAATTGATTTTTCCGCTTGCACCTTTTACCTCTTCAATCATTTGATCTCTGTATTTCACACATTCCCTGATCAGAGTGATGAACCGTGAGGGGTCAAAATTGACGTTTGTTAAAGTGGAAAAAAGAGCTTGGCATGTAAAGATATTGATATCCAGGTTGTTGATACCGACCTTTCGCCCGGCGACGGCAGCAAGGGAAAGTCCGATCAGGGCATGGGTTAATAAATCCTGTAGAGAAGCAACATCGGGCTGTTTTCTGCAAACGCCGGATTTAACACACCCTTCTCCTTTGGCGGTTTGTTCACATTGGTAGCAAAACATTTTGGTCCTCCTTAATAGGTTTTGGTTTCAGGTTCAGCAAAGGAACCTTGGCTATGGTATTTTGATGTCACATGAATGCATATGCGTCTTTGACTTATGTCAAAAAAACTTTAAAAAATATTGGCTTCGTTTTATGTTGAATTGTTGAGATACATTGCCCTGTCACTGATGGCCCATTGCTTAGTCATCCATAGTATCATAATAAATTACTTTACTTGTCTGGCTAAAACAATAGGTATTAAATGGAAGAGCAATGGCAGGTTAAAGCTACCTCTGCCCTATTAGACACCACAAAAGCATGAAGCTTGTCCCCGTGAAAACGGGGAACCATAACATGATGTCATTCCCTCCCCCGATAAGTAAATTCGAGGGCAGGCTCCAGAGGGAATCCAGACGCTTTCTACGTAGAAATGGTGAACTATGATTACTCAGAAAATAACATTGATGTCATTCCGGACTTGATCCGGAATCTAGTGTTAACTTGACAAAGAGGTATTCCATTAAATCTCCCTTTTATAAAGGGAGATTTAGAGGGATTTTTCGATGATATAAACCCCCCCAACCCACGCCAGCCGGGGACAGCCCTCCTGTCCCCTTTAGAAGGGGGTGAATTGACGTTATTTAAAAAGATCATCAAGCTTCTTGCGAGCAGTCTCGTCGCCTTGTTTAGTTTTTTCTTCGGCACTGTCCTTGAAATTAAAATAATCGCAAAAATTACTTCGATCTTTATCAAGTACCCTGTCTGCCTGTGGCTCACGGCACTGGT
>DASPQI010000351.1:0-2592 GCA_035625045.1 Syntrophales bacterium
GACCACACCAACCTGACAGGAAAACCAATTTCTACTAAGTCATCGCCGTCAATTCTGTTGCTTCGCGAAAAGATCTCGAAGAACTTTGCAAAGCGACACGAGAAAAAGCTAAGAGCAATAAAACCGTCCGAGGACAGCTTCGATGTACTATTGCTGTCAGCGGGAGGCCAATATGGTGCATATGGTTCAGGGTTTCTAAAAGGCTGGAGCGAGAATGTTCAACTCACGCCCCGAGACAGCATTGACATAGTCACTGGTGTAAGTACAGGTGCCATGATGGCCACTTATGTTTTTCTAGGCTCATCGGATGACCCTATGGTCAGGGCAAAGTATGACGATCTACTGGAAAAAGAATATACCACATTACAAGACAAGGACGTATTTCGCTCTCGATTCTTCCTAGAGCTGCTGTGGGCAAATTCTATTTATGATAGTGAGCCGCTGCGAAAAAGATTCGAGAACATTATCACCGAAAGCCTCCTCGATGAACTTGTAGCCGAGGCAGATAAGAACGATCGCCAACTTTTTGTTGGAGCAGTCAACACTGACTCTGGCGAGTTCGAAGTTTTTGATTTGGTGGCTATTGCCAGGGATAAGAGTCAGGACCGCAGGGCGTGTTACACGGCCGCAGTTCTCGCCTCGGCAGCCATTCCGGCCACTTTCGATGCCATATTCATAAATGGCAACATGTACATTGACGGAGGAATACGCAAGCAAGGGTTTTTTGTTGAGCAAGTGGCTAAGGCCCTGCCAAATGTCAGGGTCAAAAAAATATTCGGTATCCTTCACGGAAACCTCGACGTGCCACCTGCAAAGCCGGACAATAACCTGATAGGCGTTATTTCACGTACTGTTTCTATAACGAACGATGAACTCCTAATAGATTCAGCTTTCTATGTAGACACAAAAGGAAAAGACAATGGATTTACAAGATTCTGGACAGCACCAGTCAAGTCTACATGTGAGACGACATCTCCAGAAGGTCACAAGTTCGACCCTGTTTTTGGTACTTGCTTATGGAACAAAGGGTATGACGATGCGAAACAGCCAAAACCATGGAAGACGCTAGATGACCTGCTGCAACAATAGAGGACACAGCTTATCTTCTCAAGTAGAATTATGCGTGTGCAAATATCAAAATTCATTGATAGGAGGATATTCCTATGAAACAGCTTGAAAAGTACGCAGACCACGCTTACGCCTTGCTGCGTATTGCAACGGGATTCATGTTCTCTTTCCACGGCGCTCAGAAGCTCCTGGGTGTGTTTTCTGCGGTTCAACCACCAGTGGGGTCACAGCTGTGGTTCGGCGGGATTATTGAGCTAATCGGGGGGCTAGCGGTAATGTTGGGGTTTCAAACTCACGTTGCGGCTTTCATCTGCAGCGGCACGATGGCTGTGGCATACTTCCAGTTTCATTGGAAGTTCCAAATCGGTCCAGAACTCTTTCCTGCAATAAACAAAGGTGAGTTGGCTGCTCTCTACAGTTTTGTTTTTCTCTTCATTGCTTGTCGAGGCGGGATCAAATGGTGTATTGACAAAACAGTTTGAGATAGGGCACGGAGATATAACTTATAAAATAACTCGCCTAAAAATGGCTTGCATGGCGATGCATAGTATGTGTAATCATTAGATTGTCGCAGCACGCCGCTCCTCGCAATGACAGGAGGTAATCTATTTATGGATTCCCGATTAGTCATGGATCCGGATCAAGCCCGGAATGACAAAGAGGGGTCGGGAATGACAGAGATGGGCGGGAGAATATGAATGCGTACAAAATAAACAATTATATTATCTGCGCGGATATGCTGGATGAAGCGAAGGCATTTTTCCGTGATGAGGTCGGAGAGCTACTTCCCGCTCACGTCGAAGAGATGGGATGGGAATGCGTAGTTCCATGTGAAGGCGGCGAGAACACAACCATAAAGGATATCATCAACCGCGTATTGGACGAACGCAACGCCTGGCTGCGCATGGGTGTTCCCTGCGAGTTACACTATCCTTTCATTATTGCTAAACTTCCCTGAGTGATCTGAAAAAGTCATGTCTGGATTATTCATGGATTCCCGCTTTCGCGGGAATGACGGGCATTGCTTAGTCGTGGATTCCCGATCAGGTCGGGTATGACAGCAGTTCGACAAGCTCACTGTGACACAGTTCATGGTTAACAGCTCAAGGTGACATTTCGGCATTTTGCGAGAATCATGACACAGTCTCCAAGTCCGGAATGACAAAGAGGGGGATGATAGAGGAGATCACATGGAAATTGGTATAAGCACGGTTATTATTTCATTGACAGACAAATATGCCTTCCCTATACTTAATTTAAGAAAGAAAGTTCTTATCAAAAAATGATTCCTATTTGATGTTTTAAATTAGATTATGGGGATTGAACGATGAAAAGCAGCGCCCTTTACCGAAAGACCATAACAATCATCATGCTTCTCGGTGCCGGCATATTCGTCATGACGCAGGCGGCGCATGCAGACGCTGATGAAGTCCTTCAGAAACTGAAAGAAACAAAAGAGTGCCAAGGCTGTGATCTCTCCAGATTAGAGCTCTCCGGAGCAAGTTTGTTCGCTGCGAATCTGAC
>DASPQI010000352.1:0-5019 GCA_035625045.1 Syntrophales bacterium
TGAAAATCAGACAATTTTCAGAGAAAGCTCCATTAATTGTTCTATGCTTACTTCTGATGGCGCGTCTGTGAGAAGGCATGTAGCCTTCTGCGTCTTGGGAAATGCAATGACATCCCTGATGCTCTCTACACCGGCCATTATCATGACCAATCTGTCAAAACCGAGGGCAATACCTCCGTGGGGGGGTGTCCCGTACTCTAATGCATCGAGAAGAAATCCGAACTTCTTCCTGGCCTCGGCATCCTGCATACCCAAGGCAATAAAGACCGTGGACTGGATATCCTGCTTGTGAATACGTATACTCCCACCACCTATTTCTGTTCCGTTCAGGACAATATCATAGGCCCTTGCCCTGACTTTTCCAGGATCATTCGTAAGGAACGGAAGGTCTTCCATAACAGGGGAGGTAAAGGGATGATGTTTTGATACATACCTTTTCTCCGTTTCACTGTACTCGAACAAGGGAAATTCATTTACCCAAGTAAAAGCATATTGTCCCGAATCAATAAGATTTAATTTCTTAGCGAGATGAATTCTTAGGTTGCCCAGCGCGTCATGTACAACCGAAGGAGAGTCGGCCAGAAAGACGATTACATCCCCTTCTTTAACCTCCATTTTCTTATTAATATTTTCGACTTCAGAGGCTGTAAGAAACTTAAATATCGGTGACGTCCATCCGTCGGGATTGACTCTGGCCCAGGCTAGACCCTTTGCGCCATATACGCTGACATAATCGGCCAGACCATCGAGGTCCTTTCGGGTAAGGTTCTTTCCATCTTCAATCTTGATGGCTTTTACCACTCCGCCGCCTGCTGCTACTTCCTGAAATACTTTTAGATTGGAGTTCTTCACGATTTCCGTGAGGTCTCTTAATTCCAATGCGAAACGGATGTCAGGATTATCCCTGCCGTAACGATCTATTGCCTCCGCGTAGGATATTACCGGAAACGGGACTGATAATTCCTTATTGAGACATGTGCGGAACAGGTGACATATAAGACCTTCGGTTATCCGATAAATATCATCCTCTGAAATAAATGACATCTCCACATCAATCTGCGTAAACTCCGGCTGGCGATCGGCCCTCAGGTCTTCATCACGGAAACATCTGACGATCTGATAGTATCTGTCAAACCCGGAAACCATCAGCAACTGCTTAAAGAGTTGGGGCGACTGGGGCAGGGCATAAAACATACCCTGGTTAATCCGACTGGGTACAAGATAGTCACGCGCGCCTTCAGGTGTGCTCTTTGTCAGTACCGGAGTTTCAACTTCAATGAACGCTTCCTTTTGAAAATACAGCCGTGTTTGGGCTGCGATATTGCTTCTGAGGATAAGGTTTTTCTGCATTTCAGGACGTCTCAGATCCAGGTATCGGTACTTCAAACGAACATTCTCGGAAACTTCTATGTTTTCATTCAACACAAAAGGGGGTGTTTTGGCTTCGCTTAAGATCTCCAGTTCGTGAGCCATAACCTCAATCTCGCCCGTCTTCAATTCAGGGTTTTCCATACCCTCAGGTCTTCTTTGAACCATACCTCTCACGGCGAGGACAAATTCATTTCTTATTTTGTGCGCCTCTTTATGGCTGTCAGGATCGATATCAGGATTAAAGACAACCTGGGCAAGCCCTTCACGATCCCTGAGATCGATAAAGATCACGCCACCATGATCACGTCTGCGGTGCACCCACCCCATCAGGATTACATGCTCACCAATATGGGAGGCATTAAGATCGCCACTATAATGTGTCCTTTTTTTTACTTTTATGAAATCGGTCAATTTATAATTAACTCCCTCTAATAATTTTTATAATTTTTCCCTCAAGGTTTTCAAGGCCCAGAGACTCTTGGGTTCCTTTTTGCATATCCCTAAGTTCAGCTTTGCCCTCCAGAATTTCTCTTTCGCCAAGAATCAGCACATACTGAGCGTTCAATTTATCCGCTCTTTTCATCTGGCTTTTCAGGCTTTTTCCTGAATAATCCATTTCAGTTTCAATATTACTGATTCGTAATCTGTTGCATATGGCAAAAGCAAGCTTTTGTGCGTCATCACCAAGGGAAGCGATAAATAGCCGGGGAGGAGGCAGTAATTCCCTATCATTAAGAGGCGATATTGCAATCAGACGTTCACATCCGATTGCAAATCCGATTCCGGGTATATCCGGTCCGCCAAGGTCTTTCACAAGGCCATCGTATCGACCGCCACCGGCAACGGCATTTTGGGCTCCTAGGTGTTCCGTCACTACTTCGAAAGCAGTTTTTGCGTAGTAATCAAGACCCCTTACCATCTTGGAGTTAATTTCAAAGCGTATATCGAAAACCTCTAAGGATTCCCCCACTTTTGAAAAATGATCACTACATGCCGGACATAGGAAATCAAGGATCTTCGGTGCACGTTCAATTACCTCGATACAATTTGTCATTTTACAATCAAAAACCCTGAGGGGATTCATATCGAGGCGACGCTGACAATCTTTACAAAGCCCTTTCTCTTTTCCGCGCAAATAATCGGTTAATGCTCGTCTGAATTGAGGTCGGCATTTGGTGCATCCGAGAGAATTAATCAGCAAGCGAAGATCCGAGAGTCCGACACGCTTCAAAAATTGCATGAGCATGAGAATTACTTCAGCGTCTGAGCGGGGATCATCGACTCCAATTAGTTCGACATTGATCTGGTGAAACTGCCTGAATCTTCCTTTTTGAGGCCTCTCACGTCTGAACATAGGACCAATGGTGAAAAGTTTTGTTACCGGATCGGCTGCATAAAGCGCATGTTCAAGATATGCGCGAACGATAGAGGCTGTCGCCTCCGGACGGAGCGTCAGGTATTCATCTCCGCGGTCAAGAAATGTATACATCTCCTTTTCAACGATATCGGTTGATTCCCCGATGCTTCTCTTGAAAAGATCTGTCTTTTCCAGGATTGGCACCCTTATCTCCCGAAAACCGAAATTAGAGAATATCTCACGCGCTATACTCTCTACGTATTGCCACTTTCCCGATTCATGGGGAAGTATATCCTTGAACCCTCTGACTGCGGTTATAATTTCCATGATGACTGACCATTAAGTTTGATTATTTAAAAAATGATCGAACATATAAAATAATATGACTGAGTTTGTTATTATCAAAACGAAAGGATCGATAACACATAAAGCATTGCAGTGCAATAGAAGTTTCTCTGTCCTTCTATAATGGGACAGCAAACTCAGGAGTCGTTGGCAATTCATTTATAAGAACTGTAGGCTATATTATTACCGTCTGTCGTAATATCAACGGCGCCATCCATATCAGTTCTTAATATCTTTGCTCCATTCCGTAGATATCTTTTAAGAACATCGGGTCGGGGATCATTATAAACATTGTCCACGCCGCAGCTGATCATGGAATTTCCGGTTTTACGCAATTCAGAAATGATGTGGTGCTGGAAGTCAAACCACCATGATGAGGTACAAGCATGATCTGACTCTTAAGGTTTTTGCTTGATTTGACGAGGCGGGTTTCTGTCGGTTCAGATATGTCCGAAGGCAGCAGGATGCTGACATTCCCAAGCGTTAACTTCATCACAATGGCATCGTTGTTTGTTTCGTCAAACTTCCTGGGCAGATCATTCCCTAAGTTAACAGGCTTCAGCGGATTCAGAATAGTGATCATGGTGCTGCCAATTGTTACATGACTGGTGTCTTCTGAGATGAACCGATGGGTTATATTCTTCTCATTTATGATCTTCACAAAATCATCGTATGTCTCTATTTCTGCAGTTTCGCCGTTTGACCAGACCTCTTTGACATCAAAATTAGACAGAATAAAAAGTAACCCGTTGAGGTGATCAGGGTGGGGATGAGTCAGGACGACTATGTCGATACTTTTTATTCTTTCATGCCATAAATACGGGGCAACTACATACCTTCCGATATCAAACATATTTTCATAAGACCCGCCGCCATCTACAAGCATCTTTTTGCCGCCCGGCAATCTGATCAACGTGGGACTTCCCTGACCAACATCAATTACCGTTACTTTTAGACTATCATTATTATCTCTTACATATAGATATATTGCGTCTGCTGCAAAAAAACTACCAGAGCCGTGAGCGTTACGTGACACCATAGTGGACCGGTTGAGCTTTTCAATTTAGATACGCTCCTTCCTTCACGTTTTCTGAAATCAATAAGTTTCACTGCTGCTATGAGAAAAAGATAGTACGCTGTAATCTCCAGCAATGTGGGGGTAGTCACAAAGACAGATGAGCCGGGGATTGAGGCAAAGAAATCTACCAGTGAGACAGAAACGCGCACGAGAAAGGATGAAATATCCAAAAAAAGCAAAGCAAGCACATGTGAAAACAGGGCAGCAAGAATAATCGCCATACATACAGGAATAGCGACAATGCCCATTATCGGGACAACGATCAGATTTGAAAGGAGCACGATAGTTGACATCCTGTTAAAGTAGAAAACGATTAAAGGCAGGTTGCCTACCGTTGCACTCAAGGAGACGATGAGAAAAATATAGATATTTTTAAGAGCTTTCTGTGTCATGATTTTATATGAGGATGATTCCCCATGTTCGCTCTCTGGGATCATCGAAGTCAGTCTAGGTGAGATGAAAAGAATAGCCCATACCGCCACAAATGAAAGTTGAAAGGAAATGTCAAACAGGGAAGGAGGATATATGACAATTATTATCAGTGCTGCAAGCGCCAAGTGGAGTGAACCCCACTCATTGCTCAAAATATGATAGAGTATTAGACAGGATCAGTTCCCCATAGGGGAGAAAGGATCATGTCATGAAGTATAGAAGGTTCACCCAGGATTTTAAAAGATCAGTTGTAGAGCAATTGCTCAGTGAAACAGTTGGGCCTGCGGAACTGTGCAGGCGTTACAACATTTCTTCCGGTCAGCTGTATACATCGAAGAGACAATACGCTACCGGCAAGTTGGATGCCGAACCTTCCAGAGAAGCGGAACTGGCAGCGAGGGTTCGAGAGCTTGAATGTTTGCTTGGCAAGGTCACG
>DASPQI010000353.1:0-4708 GCA_035625045.1 Syntrophales bacterium
GTCTTTAGTGAAGTTACAGCCAGCTCTACAAAGGTTGTTGAGTTAATGGGGGAAATAGCAGCCGCATCTCAGGAACAATCTCAGGGTATTGATCAGGTAAACAGGGCGATGGCCGAAATGAGTCAGGTGACTCAACAGAATGCAGCCAGTGCGGAAGAATTGTCCGCTACCATGGCAATGTTCAAGGTAGAAGATCAAAGACGACAGCTCCTGGTAGAGGATTTGTCCCGGAAAAAAAGTGTAAAAAAACAGCTGCCTTCTCAGTATCAGCAGGAAAGTTCTGAAAAAGTTCTTCCCCTCGAGGAAGATGACTTTGTATAAATTGAGGTAAGTGGTGTAAGGGCAAAAAACAGTATTATGAGGAGGTTATAAATTATGCCGGAAGCAGCAGGAGAAACAAAGGAAGGCGTAGTGTCCCAGTCAATGGAGAAAGTGCAGCACAAGGAGGGGAAATACCTTACCTTTGGTCTTGGTAGTGAAGAGTACGGGTTAGAGATCCTTAAGGTGAAGGAAATCATCGGTATTATGAACATTACCTATGTACCCAAGACTCCAAAGTATGTGAAAGGTGTCATTAATTTGAGAGGAAAAGTTATTCCCGTCATTGATCTTCGTTTGAAGTTTGGCATGGATGTCATGGAATACAATGACAGGACCTGCATCATTGTTGTCGATATTGCGGGCCAAGACGGGAAAAAGACCATCATGGGTATAGTTGTGGATTCCGTTTCTGAGGTTTTGAATATTAAAGGTGAGGAAATAGAGGATACACCAACGTTTGGTGTGAGATTAGATACGGATTATATCCTGGGTATGGCCAAGGTAAAAGGCGGGGTTAAGATCCTTCTCGATATTGATAAGGTGCTGACGACAGATGTCGTCATGGCTGAATCAATGGTGCATTAAGATGTTGGTTTTTTAATGCGGGTAATTACTTGGTCTTATCAAAACTCTGATAGAGATGTGCCTTAACGCCATGACGTCTATTATTGAACTGAAAGATGTTGATTTTGAGAAGATAAGCCGTTTCGTTTACGATCTCTGCGGCATTCATTTGCATGAAGGAAAGAGAGAACTTGTTAAAGCGCGTTTGGGTAAGAGACTGAGGGAAGGAAATTTTAAGTCTTTCTCGGAATATTATCATTATGTGACAACGCAAGAGGGGGCTGATGAGTTGATTACCATGATTGACTCGCTCTCTACGAATTTGACGAGTTTTTTCAGGGAAGCGGAGCATTTTAAGAAACTTCAGGAGATAGTTCCAGTAATGGCAGCAACGTCAGGTAAAGGTCGTGTACCGAGGTTAAGAATATGGAGCGCAGGCTGTTCGACGGGTGAGGAGCCTTATTCGATTGCCATGACATTGAAGGAAATGTTCAGCAACAGTCAGATTGATTTCAAAATAATTGCGTCAGACATATCTACGAGAGTACTTAACACCGCTGTGAAGGGTATATATCCTGAGGAAAAAGTCGGGAATGTTTCTCCTGTCCTCTTGAAAAAATATTTTCAGGTCGGCCAAGGAGACTGGAAGGGGCACTATCGGGTTAAAAAAGAAATACAAGAAATGGTTGATTTCATGCGTTTCAACCTCATGGAGGCACTGCGATATAATGACCCGTTTGACGTCATATTCTGCAGAAATGTCATGATATATTTCGATAAAACTACGCAGGGTAACATTGTGAATAAATTTTATGGCTACTTGAAAGAGGGCGGTTATTTATTTGTCGGGCGTTCCGAAAGCCTGACAGGGCTGCATCATCAATATAAATATATAGAACCGAGCGTCTATCGGAAATAATATGAGTGAGATTGTTATTGGTATTTCTGATCTTAAAGTCAGCAATAATGTAAATGATATTTTAGTTACATATGCGTTGGGCTCATGTATCGGCGTTGCAATTTATGACCCAGTGGTCAAAGTAGGGGGACTTTTACATTTCATGCTTCCGGAATCATCACTTGATCCCAAAAAGGCAGGTGAAAATCCGGCGATGTTTGCAGATACAGGGATTCCCCTTTTGTTCAAGTCTTGTTATAAATTTGGTGCGGATAAAAAACGCATGATTGTCAAGGTTGCCGGCGGGGCGAGCATACTTGACGATTCGAATTTTTTCCGTATAGGTCAGAAGAATATTACTGCCGTGAGGAAGTTATTTTGGAAAAATAACATATTGATTGAAGGTGAAGATACCGGTAGCAATTATAATCGGACTATTTCCATACATATTTCAACTGGTAAAGTTTTTTTAAAGACTGCCCATAATGGAATGAGGGAATTGGTATGATATACGACGAAATCATAAGATCCATCAAAAACATTCCAGCATTTCCCGCAGTCGCATTAAAGGTGATGGCCTTAATTGATGATCCTGATTATGCTATCACAGATATTGTCGATGTTGTTAAATACGATCAGGCAATAACGGCTAACATACTCAGGATTTGTAATTCCGCATATTTTGGTCTCAAGTATAAAGTCGTAACAATAGGTGATGCAGTAATGCGCCTCGGGCAGCAAAATGTCATTCGTGCTGTTGAGGCTGCGGGTGTGTCAAAATTTTACGAAAAAGCAAAAGGATACGGCCTGGAAGCTAATAAGCTCTGGGAGCATTCAGTAGGCGTGGCCCTGATGTCCCAGATATTGTCAAAGAGAATCTTTAATAGTGAAGATGCCAAACTTTATACAACGGCCCTTCTTCATGACATCGGAAAAGTTGTTATGGGTGAATTTGTCGATGAATCGTTCATGAAAATTTATGATATCGTTTCTCACGAGGGGATCTCTTTTCTCGAGGCGGAGGGAAAAGTTATCGGCATTGACCATGCAGAACTTGGCGGGAAGATAGCTTCCCAGTGGAATTTTCCTGCAGATATGAGGGAGGCGATTGTTTACCACCATAGACCTGATTTGATGACGGATGGCGATAATAATAATGCCTGGCTTATTTATCTTGCCGATCAGGCCTGTATCATGATGGGAATTGGTTTGGGGAACGATGGCCTTGCATATAAGGGATTGTCTGAGGCAATCGTCAGATTTAAGCTTCGCCAAAAGGATTTTGAAGAATGCATCATGATGATGCTGGGGGATCTTGAGCGTGCGAAGGAATTGCTGGGCATTATTTCATAAGAGGAAATACGGAGTTTAAAGGTATGAATTGCAGTATTGGTATTGAAACTAAAAGTGAGGTGTTGCGATGTCTTTCAACGTTCTGATCGTTGATGATTCGAGTTCAATGCGTTCTGTAATTAAGAAGGTCGTTGCGCTTTCAGGTTTCAAGATGGATCAATGTTATGAAGCCGGAAACGGTAAACAGGCGCTGGAGATATTGTCAAAGGTCTGGGTAGATATTATTCTGACAGATTTGAATATGCCGGAAATGAATGGTTTGGAGATGCTGGCGGCCCTGAAGGGGGATAGCCTCCTGAAGGAAATCCCCGTAATTATTATCTCGACAGAAGGAAGTGATGAGAGGAAAAAAGCCGCATTGGAGATGGGTGCGAAACAGTTCATAAAAAAACCATTTTCACCGGAGTATGTCAAAAAAGTTCTTTATGAAGTCATTGGAGTGGGGGATGAGGGAACTTATGAAGGAAATGAAAGAGATAATGATGGCGGCGATTTTTGACGCCTTTGAAAGGATGTTTTACGTCTTTCTCGAACCTGTAGGAGATGGATGCTCGGTCTATGATGTGGGAGCTGCCATAAAATTTAGCGGCGTCATAAAAGGTGAATTGAAAATATTTGCTTCCGAAGGATTGGCGAAAAACATGGTTCAAAATTTATTGGGTGTAGAGGAAAAAGAGATAAAAGAGCAGGACATTGAGGATTGCTTTAAGGAAGCAGCCAACATAATTTGCGGAAACTTTTTAGGAAGATTTGACCAGACGAAAGTGTTTGATCTGACCATGCCATTGTTTTCACGGCTTCCGAATGAAACCATGAATGAGAGAGATGTCTGCAGGTTGTATTTTGATTCCGATGGTGAAAGATTTTGCGCGGTCCTTACACTGTCGGATTAAATGATCTCATAAAAAAATGACAAAACAAAAGATAAAAACACTAATCGTTGATGATTCCGCCATTGTCCGGAAAATACTTTCCGAGGAGCTTTCTAGATTCCCCGACATAGATGTTGTGGGGACGGCCCCCGATCCTTTTGTAGCGAGAGACAAAATTCTGAAGCTGCAGCCTGAGGTCATAACACTGGATATAGAAATGCCGAGAATGGATGGATTGACCTTTCTCAGGAAGTTGATGAAACACTACCCTTTACCGGTGATCATCGTGAGTTCACTCACACCGAAGGGAAGCAAATTGGCTTTAGAGGCAATGGAAATCGGAGCCGTTGATGTCATTGCAAAGCCCGGCGGGTCTTATTCTGTAGGTGATATGAGCGATATGCTGGCAGAAAAAATCAGGATTGCCTCGGTCGCAAATATATCGCGGCGGCTTGACTATCAGACAGATTATGAAAGGCCTGAGCCGATAAGAGCGCTTGCCGAGACGACTCACAAAGTAATCGCTATTGGAGCGTCAACGGGTGGCACGGAGGCATTAAAAGAAGTGCTTACCAAAATGCCGCCCAATTCACCGGGCATTGTCATTGTGCAGCATATGCCGGCGAATTTTACGACGGCCTTTGCCGAAAGGCTGAACAGCATATGTCAGGTAACGGTTAAAGAGGCAGAGGATAATGAT
>DASPQI010000354.1:0-11528 GCA_035625045.1 Syntrophales bacterium
CTATGGCATGAAGACGGCGCTTTACGGGACGCTCCTTCCTTCACCCATGATCGCCCTTTCTTTCCCGGAAATCATCCGGCAGATCCAGTCCGAAGGCCATGAGATTCAATTCCATGCCTGGGATCACCGGCGCTGGCAGGATGAGTTACAAAGCAGATCTTTACAATGGATTAAAGACTGGTTCGAAAAGGGTATCCAGGCATTCACAAAACTGAGCGGTAACGCGCCCTCGGCATTTGGAGCGCCTGCCTGGCTGATCGATGATCGGGTCATGGATATTCTGAAGGATTATCGGTTTGATTATCTGAGCTGCACGCGGGCCCAGAAGCCGTTTATACATGAGGATATAGGCCTTGTGGAAATTCCTTCGGACCTTCCGTGTTTCGAGGAAGTTGGAGTTCATGACGGCATATCAACTATTATCTATAATCTCAAAGACGAAGAGATACATGTGCTGCCTGTCCATGCTGAGGCGGAAGGGGGCATCTGGAGCGCTCACTTCATACAGTTGCTAGAACAAATCAAAATGATAAATTACCGCGTCACAACCCTCTCAGAAATAAAAGGACTAATTCCGTCGGATAAATTGACCGTGCGAAAATATAGAATGGAATTACTGCCCGGACGATCTGTCCCCTGTGCGGTCTGATCAATTTACTACGAAAAAACATTTAAATGTCATTCCGGACTTGATCCGGAATCTAGGTCTTTAAAAATTCTGGATCCCCTCTTTCGAGGGAATGACGCATTGACTATTTTCATGCCTTCGTAGCATCCGAATAGTGCATAATGATTATCATGCGTCACTTTTTTCCAGCCTGAACTCCATTATCAGGGCGCCGATGCTGGCGAAGAGACAGAATACGAATACCCGCCATAGACATGCGATGCCGAGTTGGAAAACAGATGCGTAATCGTGAAAGCCCATCGAGGTTGCAATAATCATATAGATAAAAGCTGTACAGACACCGAAGACCGCCGCGGTAACAATCCGTTTCATCATTGGAGCTCCCCTGCATCCGCTATTAACTAAAACGCCTCCGATGAATGGAAGGGCGGCGATGAGCCACCAGATATTTTTCAGATGTGGTACGGCCCCCGTGTATTTAAGATACAGCATATCAGTTCCAATCAGTATTCCGGCAGCGGCCAGAGCCAGGACTGCCGCATGCCAGTAGCGCGGATTCATCTGCATTCTCTTCCGCGCCCTTAGTTCCATGTGTCTGCGGATTGTCAACGGCCAGTTGTAAAACAGACAGAAGACGCCGTGCTCCAGCAGAGCACCGCTCTCGCCGAATACCGGGACGGCATGCACCGATTCCGTGGACCAGTGTCCGGCCATGAACCTCGCCAGCGTGGGGTAGCGATAAGTCATTTGTATGGGGAAGGCAAGATAGCCGATGTACTTGAAGAAGGCCAGGAATAAGGCTACGCTGTAGTCCTTAAAATTTCTTTCCCTGATGACCAGGAAAAGCACGTACAACCCGCGGGCGAGTGATCCGGGCGAAACCGGTATGACCTGGAAAAGTGCGAGGATCCCCAATCCGATCGCATAGGCCTGCGCGCGGGGCATTTCCGGATGGGTCCATATAAAATAGATAGCGAGTGCCGTGGCAACCACATGCGTTGTCGGCATCAGGCAGATGTGTACAGCCAGGCTCTTCAAGTATTTCTGGATGAAAGGTTCTTTTATCGTCTTTACAATTTCATCCGCATCGCCGGCACTTATGATGCGCTTTTTCTTCCCCTGCTCAACCATGTCTGCCAGCCATTCTTCCCGCATTTGAGCATTGAAATAGAGCTGGATGGGACGCACAAAAATAAAGGCTAATTTTGCCTTTGCATAGTCCCAGCTTGTCAGGAATTTATATAGGCCCACCGGGAGGATCGACATGGGAAGATGCAGGAGAAAACGTCCTAGAGAATGAGCGAGTACCGGCACATCCTCTTCGGCTATCCGGCCCTCGTGAAGCCATGACATCACGTACTCAAGCCATTTGCCTTTGAGGGCTTTTAGAAAATATTCCTTGCTGGTGAAGCATCTCTTATAATGTTCCCGCCATAAGGCATGACCCCAGGCCTTTCTCAAGACGCTGCCTAAAAAAGGTATTAATCCAAAAAAACCGAACGGCAGGGCAGCTGATTTATGCTTGAGAAATCTCTCCTGCGTCGAAGCGTCTATGGTGTTCTTGATCTTCCATCCGGTAATCGCACTCGATAAAATGGTAGACCAGAGCTTTCTGCTGTACAGCAGTTTGAGATGATTGTGAGTGATATCTGGAAGGGAATTGCGATAGATTTCTTCCGCGGCCTTAAGTTCTCCAAGCATGCCCAGCATGTCTGCAAATTCATTTTTATGGGCGAGCACAAAGTCTTCGAGTTTTTTGAGGTCGCCCCGGTCGAACTGCACCAGGGAGCCTCTGCAAATACCCTTCCATATCAGTTTAAAGTCGCCGGGGCTCATCGGGCCGAAAGGAAGGAGCGCCAGACCGGCACGGAAATCCATGGCAACCAGGCCCGTATAGGGATCATTGTCCGTTATATCCAGCTTGAAGCAATTAGGCTGACTTTTGCATGTAGACCATTCGTACTGGCGCGCGAACTCATGCGCCCCCATATCGTGGAGTAGTTTGACAAAATCCGCCATGAATTTTTTCTTTGTCCTATATTCCGGGGAGCCGAGTTCCTCTGGGGGAATTTTCTTTCCTTTCTTCCATCTGCTTAAAAGCTCCATGCGGTCGTCTACCTCAAGCTGCCAGGTACGGCCTTCGACCCAGGAGGTGATTTCACCGCAGCTTCCAAATGTGGTATCGACAAAGATCGCGTACATGTCTTTGACAGATGCTTCGTCGCCGAACCTGATCTTCGCGCCACGGCGGATGAACTTCTGCCATAGCGCGCCGGCACGCGCTGCCGCGGGATTTGACTGCAACTGAAAAGGCCCTTGAAAGCCGATCCAGTAAAGCAGGTTTCTGAAAAAGAGCGCCCCTGACGATGGTGGAATCAGGATCTTCATTGCATAAGAGTCACCCGCTGTGAGACAGGGCAATGCATCCGGCTCGATGCTCAGAATTTTTATTTTATAAACCTGTCCTGCAAATCCACCACCGATAAATTTTTCTATCTGCAGCCGAATGCGAGATGTAGTATCGGACGCACCGGGTGCAACCGCACTTGCATCATATTCCACTATGTCCCCGGCACAGTAACTTTTCACGGGCAATGGTCGATGCAGGCCAAGCTGCCTGTATTCACTTTCCAGAGTTTTATACATCTCTATCGAGTAATCTTTTCCCATGACAACCTACATAATATAGACTCGTACGGAGTCTTTTACCCAATCTAAACACCGTTAGCTCTTTCTCATAAACCTCACTTCAGGTCAAGCCTGCATATTTTTCAGAGATATTTTATCCTTGAAAATCTATATCAGTTTTGATGCTGGAGCTGTTACCGAGTATAAGGTCGGTACTAGGAATCACAGCGCACCTACTGACACATATTAGGCGGCAGGGGCTGAACCCAGATTCATCCGAGGGGATGTGGGGTTGGAAACTCAGAAAAGAGACATCCGGAAGATTTAGTTTGATCGAAACGCTTCAATCCGATTCGACAGCCAATCGTACCAATCTTTAAGGCCTGCCGATGTCTTGCAGGACACTTCAAATATCCTGAGATTCCTGTTGAGGGACAGGGCATCTTTTTTTGCCTTCTTCATATCAAAATCCACATGGGGGAGAAGGTCTGTTTTGTTGATAATCATAGCCTCCGACTGTTGAAACATGAGGGGATACTTTGCCGGCTTGTCCGAACCCTCCGGGGTGCTCAGTACCATCACCTTTATGTTTTCCCCAATTTTGAACTCCGCCGGGCAGACGAGATTGCCTACGTTTTCGACAACAAGCAGATCAAGTTTATTTATATCCAAACCGGTCAGGGCTTCATGAACCATATTTCCATCTATGTGGCATGCGCCTCCCGTATTGATCTGAACTACCGGAGTACCCAACTTGGCGATTCTTTCCGCGTCAGATGAGCCTTGAATATCTCCTTCAATAACACCGATTTTATAACGGCTCTGAAGGGCCTCGATAGTCTTCTCCACAAGTGAGGTTTTTCCCGCGCCAGGAGAACTCATCAGATTAAGGACATAAATCTTCTGATTATCGAACAGCTTCCTGTTTTCTTCCGCAATCCTGTCATTTGCATCGAGGATGTTTTTTACTATGGTGATTTTGGACAAGGTTATTTCTCCTTTATTCATTATAAAGTCTCCCTTTTATAAAGGGAGATTTAGAGGGATTTTGCGAAGAAAATAAAAAATCCCCCCGGCCCCCTTTAGAAAAGGGGGTGAGTAAATCTATTTTCGTAGTGATGACAGGAAGAAGTATTTTTCAAAGCTCTCCGCACATCAATATATTTCATTTTCTATGATCTCTCTTAAAAGATCCAGCTTTTCCAGGGCAAGGGCCTCATCGATCTTATGGATGGCATAACCAGCATGACATATCACATAGTCGCCGATCGAGACATCCTCATCTACTATGTCCAGACATACTTCCCGCTTGGTGCCGCTGATGTCTATTATGGCGATATTGTCTTCGTCAATGGATATAATTTTTCCGGGAAAGCCAAGACACATATATTAATCCTAATGGCAATAAATAATATTAGAAAATAGATTTATTATGGACAACTTCGCAAAAAAGTTTAGAGGCAAGGCGCGCAAATACCGAGGAATGAGGCGTACTGGGATGTACGCTGCAATGACGAGGGGCGCGGCGCAACGCAGCATATAGACTTTTTACGGAGTTGTTATCCTTAATCAACATCTATCTCCAGTAGTTGTATCATCTCTGTGCCGCCAACCAAGAGAACTTCTGAGCCATTGCATTGAGGACATACAGCGGCGTACATGTCTAATTGTATATCTTTTTCACAAACCAGGCAATGAATGATGATTGGTTTAATATCAAACTCAAGTAAAGCCCCTTCCGCTTTTGTGCCGCTGGATTGTATTTCGAAGGTGAATTCGAGTACCTGAGGCTCGATGCAAGAAAGCCGCCCGAAAGACAGTTTCAGGGAATTAACATTTTTAAAGCGATGTTCCTCCGCGTATTCTTCGATGATGTCCAGAATTGAACAAACTATGGATAGTTCATGCATTGTTTAATTTCATTGGGTTTATGCCATGGACAGAAAGTTCCTGCAAAAGGAGCTTTTCCACTTCGGGGATTTTTTTTCTCATGAGGGTCGTCAATTCAAGCCCCATATCCTTGTATTCGTATGGAACGACGCAAAGAAAAATGACATCAGGCAGCTCCTCGATCAGTTCCGCTTTGCAAAGCACATCCTGAAATGACACTTCATGGGCTGATGTCGGTTGCAGTTCCTGTTCGTCAATTTCTTCTTTTGTAAAACGATATATGGAACCCGGTTCATCGTTTGCCTTAATTACGTCGATAACTAAGAGGTTGTCGCAACTGCATACCGTATCGAGAAGTTTGTAGCCGAGAGTTCCCCCCTCGACAATTTTAACGCCTTCAGGAAGCTGATAATTCTTCTCGAACCAGCGGATAAAATGGACGCCGAATCCTTCATCCTGAAGTAGGATGTTGCCCAGTCCGAGGATTGTAATGCTATTTTTTTCTGACATATTAGTTTCAAGAAAAAAGAAGGGGGGAGAAAATTTTTCTCCCCCTTGATACATCATTTCTGTTTAATTAAAAGTAGCTATTTCTTTTCCTTTTCGAAAAGCAGCCCGCTGATCATGGAAGAGACCGTCCCTTCCTTCAAAATGGCGTCATACCAGAAGGCCATATACACGTGCACGATGATGAAGAGGATGAAAAGCCAAGTGAGGATATGGTGTATAAAGCGGACGATAGCCAAGCCTCCCAGCATATTCTCCACCGGTTTTAAAATCTTATAGCAGAAAGCGGTAAACCCTGCGTGATAACCCGCGCCCATGAGGATCAAACCGGTGATGACGATGAGGAAGATCATGAGAAAGAGACCGCTGTACGCGATGGATTGCATAGGGCCATACAGGCATTCGTCATGCTTCGGCGGTTCCTTTTTGATGAGGAGGTAAAACTTGATCTGATTCCAGGTGCATTCGAAGTCGGTCCATGCGAAGAAATCCTTCCAGTCAGCATTGAATTTCGAGAAGAAGGCAAGATATAACCTCCACAAGAAAATAAACATGAGGAGTACGCCGGCTATGATATGCACATATCTCATGTTCCCCATGAAAAACTTGTTCACCGTTTCTCCCGCGTAGATTGTAAAAGGGGTAGCAATATAGAAACCCGTTACAATCAGGACAAGTATAGATAGCGCCATGGCCCAATGATTGATCATGATTGCCGCAGACCATTCTTTTACAGGTTTTATTTCCATGGTTGTCCTCCCCTTTCTCTAAGCCACCCTGAATTTTCTGATTTCCCTGGTCTTCGGGTCGATGATATGAACCGCACAGGCCATGCAGGGATCGAAGGAATGAATGGTTCTCAGGATTTCCAGGGGCTGGTCCACTTTAGCAAGTTTTGTCCCAATGAGGGATTCCTCGTATGGTCCGCGTTTTCCCACTTTATCTCTCGGTGAGCAGTTCCATGTTGAGGGGACCACGGCCTGATAATTCGCAATAACCTTGTTTTCAATTCTTACCCAGTGTCCTAATGCTCCTCGCGGGGGCTCTGTCATGCCGCGTCCCTGAACAGCTTTACCCGGTACATCGCAACGCGTCCAGGTACGGGTGTCTCCCTTCTTGATATTGGTTACGAGTTCATTCACCCAACCCTCAATATGGTCGGCCACATACTTGGTCTCTATGCACCTGGCCGCCGTCCTTCCCAGGGTGGAGAAGAGGGCTGTAACAGGAATATTTGCTGCCTTCAATGTCGAATCGACGAGGCCCTTGATTTCCTCGTTTCCTACTGCATAGCCGACGAGCATACGGGACAGCGGACCTACCTCATGGGGCTGCCCGTTATATCTCGGCGCCTTGCACCAGGAATACTTTCCATCACCCTTCACATTCCCGTTGGCATCATAACCTGTGTATTCCGGATCAGTTGTTCCCTTGTAAGGATGTGCAGGTTCCGTCCCCTTATACCACGAATGGATTACCTCTTCCGTAATCTTTTCCTCGTCCAGTTTCAAGGGCTTGGCAAGGTCCCTGTTCTGGACCACGCCCCTTGGGAACAGGAAGGTATTCATGTCATCATCAAGGGGGAAACCTCCATAACTCAGGTAATTTTTCACTCCCCCTCCGATGCCGGCTGCGCCTTCACCTTTGTAATAGGTTGCAGCGAGCAATACGTCGGGAATATAGGCTGTCTCAATAAAGTTTTGCAGTTCTTTCAGACGGAAGACAAACTGGCCGAGGCGGCTGGCATCCAGGGCATCCATTACACAGGTCACGCCGCCGACAACCAGGGATTGCGGATGGGGGTTCTTTCCGCCGAAGATTGTCTGCATCTGGGCCGCTACCTTGGATACCTGAAGGGCATCCAGATAGTGGGATACTATAATCAGGTTTGCCTCGGGGGGCAGCTTATAGGAAGGATTTCCCCAGTAGGCATTCGCAAAAGGTCCGAGACGCCCGGACTTCACAAACTTTGTGAGCCGCTGCTGAACGGCTTTGTAATGCGTTTCCGAGCAATTGTAAGGATTAGGGCTGTAGCTCCTGGCCATATCAACCGCCTTCTTCGGATCTGCAGAAAGGGCGCTTACAATGTCCACCCAGTCCAATCCATGGAGGTGGTAGAAGTGCATGATATGATCACCAAGGTACCAACATCCCTGAATCAAGTTTCTTATGATTCGTGCATTGGGAGGCGGTTTGATACCAAATGCATCTTCCACAGCCATGGTGCTCGCTTCATAATGCACATAGGTACATACGCCGCAGAATCTCTGAACTATGAGTCCTGCATCCCGTGGGTCTCGACCTTTTAGAATCGTTTCAATTCCGCGCCACAGCGTGATGCTGCTCCAGGCGTCGCTGATTGTATTTTTATCATCAACTTCACATTCTATTCTAAGATGTCCTTCAATTCTGGTAATGGGATCTACAATAATTCTTTTAGCCATGGTTTGCCTCCTCATCTTTTCCCTTGTGACGAATTGCACTGGCAACCGCATGTACGGCAACACCCGCTGCGGCCAAACCGGTCAATGCTAGGCCGATTTTGTCAACTGTGTTCTCCCCGCCGCCAATTGTAGCTTCTGCAATCGGTTTTTCCAGCGGGGCCATGGTGTCCCAGAATCCAGGTTCCGTGCATCCTATACAACCATGACCAGCCATGACAGGCCAGGAAACACTGTCGTTAAATCGTACCTTACTGCAATTGGCAAAAGTATAGGGGCCTTTACATCCGACATTGTATAAGCACCAGCCTTTTTTAGCTCCTTCATCGCCCCATTCTTCCACGAACTCTCCGGCATCAAAATGCGGCCTTCGTTCGCAGAAGTCATGAATTCTCTTTCCATATGCCCAGATGGGTCTTCCTATTGAATCCAGAGCGGGCATACCGCCGAACATGAGATAATGAAGGAGTGTTCCTACAAAGTTAACGGTATTGGGCGGGCAGCCGGCTATATTTACGGTCGGAATTCCAAGAACAGCGCTGATTCCTGCTGAATTTGTAGGATTGGGTCTCGCGGCTTGAATATTTCCATAGCAGGCACAGGCACCGATGCATATAGTAGCAGCGGCCTTATGTGTTACCTCTTTGGCTACCTGAATTCCTGTCTTCCCCTTGGGACCGAGAGTCAGGTATTTTCCATCTAACCCGCGCGGAAGCGCGCCCTCAATCACACATACGAACTTTTTCTTGAAATCAGTCATAGCCTTTTCCAGGTTCTGTTCAGCTTGATATCCGGCAGCAGCCATTATCGTTTCATGGTATTCGAGGGATATAGTTTCCAGGAGGATATCAGCTACATTCGGGTATGAAGAACGGAGAAGTGCTTCACTGCAACCTGTGCACTCAGCGAAGTGGAGCCATACAATGGGAAGACGGCTGAAATTCTCTGCCGCCTTCGCAACGGCAGGCCGGAAAATAGGGGGCAGCATCAATGCGGACGTCATGATGGAAGTCCATTTGATAAAATCCCTTCTGCTCACACCGCGTTCTGCCAAAAGTTCATTTAAGTCTTCCTTTGGCGGGGGAAGTTCTCTGTCTAAGCGTTCCTGATTGACTTTGCAGTATTCCATAAGTTGCTTATAATGATTGCTTACAGTCTTACTGTACTCATCGGAGCCTTTCATATTACCTCCTTCCATCATCTAAATGTTTTTCCCAAAAGGTATCTGATTTCTTTTGAGATATTGAAGACATAACAAAGATCTGGTGTTAATGATAAAACGTGGGGACTTATGAAGCATAAACATTATGCATGTCTTATACTTGACAGGTGTCCACATATGTCATTTTCAACATATTGTCAATTAAAAATTTAATGATTTTTCAGATAAACTTGAAGGGGCCCTATGCCTGAAGGACAAGAACGCTTACGATCATGGTAATATCAGGAGTCAAGACGTTTATGAACTTTGGATTTTATATAATCACAATCTGTCGATTAAGCCATTCATTTTGTTGAAAAAAGTAATAAGTAAGTATATTATGGAACCGCTACCGCGAACAGATCATAGTCAGTGGCCGCCATGATCCGACAGTGCACCAACTCTCCCGTAGCCAGATTTTTCCCATTAACGTAAGTAATCCCGTCGATTTCCGGGGCTTGTCTCCGGCACCGCCCGATATAGGGAAAATCGGGAAGATCACTTTTACCTTCAATCATGGCTTCCTGGATCGACCCAATCAGAGACTGGTTGATATCATACGAGATGACGGACTGCTCTTCCATGAGAAGCTGTCTTCGTGCCTCTTTTTCTCTCTCCGATATACGGGAGGGATAGGACGCGGCTTTCGTACCTTCCTCTTTAGAATAGGTGAAGACACCTAAATGATCAAATCGCGTATCTTTCACGAAAGAAAGAAGTCTGTTGAACTTTGCACGTGTCTCTCCAGGAAACCCAACAATGATGGATGTCCTCAGTGCTACACCGGGAATTATTTCTCTTGCCTTTTTGATGGCTTTTCTGATCATATCGCTACCGCCGTGTCTGTTCATTGCCGCTAATATTTCATCATCAATGTGCTGGATTGGGATGTCTATGTAGTTGCATATTTTTTCTTCATTGACTATGGTTTTAAGAGCCTCATCGGCAAGACCAGCGGGGTAGGTATAGAGGAGTCTTATCCAATACAGTCCTTTTATGGATGCCAGTTTCTTCAACAGAACATTGAGGGTCGGTTTTCCTTTCAGGTCACGCCCGTAGGCCGTTGAGTCCTGGGCAGTTATGATGATCTCTTTCACCCCGCCCCTGACAAGGGTTTTAGCTTCCATAAATATATCATCAATCTCCCTGCTCCTGGCCTTCCCTCGTATCACCGGGATCACACAGTAGGAACAACGGTTGGAACAGCCGTCTGCAATCTTGAGGTAGGCTGTGTAAAAAGGTGTCGCTGTAAGGCGGGAATAGCTTGCATCCATCAGGAATGAGGGTCTGTTGATTATGGAACGTTTACCTATGGGCATCGCACGAAATAAACCATCCATGTGTTGCGCTATGTTCGGTATTTGTCCAACCCCCAGGAAAAGGTCTACTTCCGGCAATTCCTTTTCTAAAATCTTTCCGTACCGCTGTGGAAGGCAACCTGTTACAACAAGACGGGTGCTGGGTCCTCTGCCTCCTTTTTTCCATTCGGCCATCTTGAGGATTTCAGCGATCGATTCTTCTTTTGCAGGCTGGATGAAGGCGCAGGTATTGATCAGGATGATATCTGCCCTTTCTGTTTGAGGTGTGATGCGGTAGCCGCCCTTTGAGAGAAGCGCGGCCATAACCTCGGAGTCAACCAGATTTTTCGGACAACCGAGGCTTACGATGTGTACCTTTCTATATTTCAACGGTGGATCTTTCTGGCCAGTACTTTTCTCGGCTTAACGCCATCGGAGGGGCCGACGATTCCTTCTGCTTCCATGCGTTCGATCATACGGGCAGCGCGGTTATAACCTACTTTCAGGTATCGCTGTACCAGGGATATCGATGCCTGCCCCAGTTCAGTTACCAGCTCCACGGCCTCGTCGTATTTTTCATCAAAATCCTCATCCGCTTTTTCACCCTCCATTGAATCCGGATGATATTCCGATATCGATTCATCATATGCCGGTATGGCCTGCTTTTTTACGAAATCTACAATTCTCTCTATCTCTTTTTCAGATACATAAGGTCCATGGATACGGACCAGCTTCGATGTGCCTGGGGGCATATAGAGCATGTCTCCAAAGCCTAAGAGGTTTTCAGCCCCTAGCTGATCGAGAATCGTCCGCGAGTCTACCTTTGATGAAACCTGAAAGGAGATACGTGTCGGGAAATTGGCCTTTATGACACCTGTAATGACGTCAACGGATGGTCTCTGCGTGGCTAATATCAGATGAATCCCGGCTGCTCT
>DASPQI010000355.1:0-2626 GCA_035625045.1 Syntrophales bacterium
GTTGACTGAATCGGCAATAGCCGGCAAGGCCGAGGAAATTAAGGAGGATGTCAAACAGGGGGTAAAAGAAACAAAGGAAGAATTCAAGAAGATGCCGGGGGAATTGAAGAAAGCGGGAAAAGAGATGAAGAAAAAGTCCGAAGATGTTAAAAAAGGCATAGAAACAGACATTGAGGAGGGGAAGAAAAACATCCAGAATATCAGGAAATAATAAACCTGTTCGCAGCGTCGCCGGGCATATCAGGAACTTCTGATTGATGCCGCCTTTTTCTGTAGCCCGTCAGCGGTATAGACATTTCTGGGATTCCAGAGCATCCATCCATTGGAGCCAAAATCCTCAACTGCCTTTATCTGTTCCCTAATCTCAACACCAGTGAAATGCCTCCTGTCAAAGGCATAATCCTTGAATGCCTGTAGCCAGGGCCTGAAACGGATAGTCGGAAGGTTGGTTCGTTCTTCAGCTCTTTTCAGCGAAAGATAAACAATCCTGTTCGAGTTTGCCACAGGGTTCCTGTATCCCGGTATTCCTAAGTGGAATCCTGAAGGGTAGAGCATAAGTGATATATAATCAATATGAGAAAGATGCTCTATTGATTGACCTATTTGCGTATCATTGAGGTTCCATGCTGCATAGCCGAAGATGTCCGCGGCAATGAAGACATTATAAGGTGCTAGCCTCCTCTTTGCCTCCATAAGGAAACCTGAAATGCTTTTTACCCTGTTTTCTTCCGTATTGGGTATCCCGAACGCTAGTCCTTTGTGATCCGGAAATCTGACATAGTCAAACTGGATTTCGTCAAAGCCATTCTTGGCGGCCTCTATCGCGATGTCGATATTATAGTCCCAAACCTCTTTTTTGGAAGGGTCTACCCAGATGAGGCCTTCCCTGTCTTTCCATATATGGCCATCATGCGTCTTTACGGCCAAATCCGGCCGGGCTGTGCCGAGAAGATTGTCCTTGAAGACGACGATCCGGGCAATTGTATAAATCCCTCTCTCCTTCAGGAACTGCATTGTGCCGTTTATATCCTTTAATATTATCAAGCGCTGGGCGCCTATCTGAGAGGCGAGAGGAAGTGAACTCTTGTACGGAATAATACCCCTGTCTCCTTTCATATCAATAACCAGCGAATTCAGCTCCGTTTCGTTGATGTACTTGAGTGCCGAGTTCCGGAGTGTCCTGTCTCCTATGCCATAAACAGTAAGATATAGGGCTTTTGGCTTGAAGGGGTTTAATTTTATCTCAACCGGTGATATTGATGGCTGTGCAGCGATCTCCATCTCTGCTCTAGTATATCCGTGCGCCCGTACTGCTATCTTACACACAGAAGACTTCACAGGGAAGAGTCCGTTTTCATTGGTCTGTATCACCTCACTGCTGTTGATTGTCACTATGGCGCCTTTCAGTGGTGAGTTTGTTACTGCGTCAAGTACTCTTCCGGTTGATAAGGCATGATCAGTTCGATTACCGGTATCACCAGATTGAACACGGATGTTACTGTCGAATGCCAGCATTGAGAATGATGCCGCCAGGAGTATAACAACAAAAATTACTTTGTCTCGTTTCATTCCTTTTTACCCTTGTTTCCAGATGTCATCTTGCTTAATAACATCTTTTGATTTGTCGGATTTGTGAATATCCATTCAAATGCCTTGCCCCTGTTGGCATTTGTCAACAGATAACGGGGAAGTTTCATCGCATGATCGGAGGCGTTGGCACTGTGGCCTTCAATAGTGAAAGTGCTTACATATCCGGCTTCCGCGGCTTTTTTGATAAGAAAGTCATCGTGGATACCGAAAGGCCAAGCAAGCATGTCAATTTTAACGTCAAATTCCTTCTCCAGCTTTGCCTTGGACTTTCTCATTTGCATATCGACGAATTTCTCGTATGCTGAGGGACTCAATCTCTCACGTTCTTTCTTGAAATTGGGATGCCAGTAAGTGTGAGACTGAATATCAAAAAGACCGGTCTTTTTAAGCTCCTTTATCTGATCCCATGTCATGGCATATGAAGCATTCGATATCGCGGATGGATAAATAAATATGGTCACCGGGATGTGATATTTCTTCACCAAGGGGAGCATGTCGGTATAGACAGATTTATGCCCGTCATCGGCGGTAATCACGACGGACCTGGGCGGGGGGGGCGGGCCTTTTCCCAGATAATAGTCGACAAGCTGTCTGAGGGGTATTATAGAGTAGCCGTTTGCCCTCAGGTACTCAAGATGGGACACAAAGACAGGAGTTGTTACGGTCATGTTATCGGCAGCCGTAGGACCGAAACGATGGTATAAAAGAATTGGAACCTGTGTGGAGGCGCCGGACTGATAGTTCTTCTCCTCCGCATTTACAGGCGCATTCACCGGCATAAGCAACACAAGGGCAAATAGAAGAAGGGATAAGCCTTTAATTGGGTATCTGTTAATAATCTTATCCGACTTTCTATTGAACATTAGGATTTACTGCTCCCTGTGTAGTTAATTGGATTTTTGCACTTGCCGTTGAGCCAGACTGCATAATGAACATGGCTTCCTGTAGAGGCGCCTGTAGAACCAACATAGCCGATGACATCTCCCCTCCTGACGTTCTGTCCCACATGTACGGTATTTTGCCGATTATGGGCATA
>DASPQI010000356.1:0-9649 GCA_035625045.1 Syntrophales bacterium
ACGCTCTACAATCTCTTTCGCCTGGGGAAATGGAAATGGGGGCACATCATCCTGCAGCTTCTCCAGCTCCCGGACAAATTCCACGGGAATAAGGTCAGGACGGGTAGATAGGATTTGACCCATTTTAATGAATGTGGGACCCAATTCTTCAAACGCCATGCGCAGACGTTCATATCTGTTTAGGACCTCAAACCGCTCACGGGGTCTGCGGGAAATCATCCTGATACCAATATCCAGGTACTGGCCCAGATGGAGCCTGTCGATAAGGCTTTCAAATCCATATTTAAACAACACGGTAAGTATCTGACGATAGCGGTTGATATTACGGTATGTCCGCGAGACAATACCTATCTTACGGATGCGCATGGATTACTCCTAGTTTATAATCCGGTCTTTTCCAGTCGCGAAAGCCGTTCTTTGATTTCTTCAATCTCCTTTCGTGTGGGGATATTCATGCGATTCAGGAGACCGGTAATCATTTGCTCCACTTTATCCTCTAAATCCTTTTTTGCCTGTTTTGATTTTTCAACAAATTCATTAACAGCCTCTCGAGCTTCTTTCTCCGTCATCTCTCCTTTTTTTACTAGATCATCCATCATTTCCTGGATTTTCTCCGTTGTAATTATAGCCAATCCAGCTCCGGCCAACGTCATTTTCCTGATATAGTCAAACATTGCTATTCCTCCTTTGCGTTTCAATTGTTTAATTCTAATTTCTATACAAAGAAATGTCAACACATTGGTTATTTCTCTGTTTTTTTACATATGATGTTTGCGCTCTGCTTTCGCATATGATAAAAAGCAGTCTGCATAAATCAAGCTTAATAGTCACAGGGGATACAATATGGAAGCCGGCAAGATGATCAAGAAGGCAAAGGAAGAAGGAAGAACTGCCCTGACAGAGGCAGAATCGAAACAGCTTCTAAAACATTTCAATGTGCCGGTGGTGAATGAAGTTGTAGCATGTAGTATTGACGAGGCTGTATCACAGGCCGAAGCTATAGGTTTTCCCGTGGTCCTAAAAGGTCTAGGCGCTCGGCTGACACATAAGACAGAACGTGGGCTTGTCAGGCTAAATTTAAAAAGTGTTGACGAGGTCCGAAAACAGGCCAGGGAAATTACCGATGCTGCCGGCGATGACCTTGAAGGATTTCTTTTATATCGTTTTGTCGAGGGCAGCAGAGAATTCATGGCCGGGCTGTTTCATGACGCCCAATTCGGGTCAGTGGTCATGTTCGGTTTGGGTGGTATCTTTGCTGAGGCGCTTAGTGATGTTGTCTTTCGAATTGCGCCCATCAATGAAACACATGCTCACGACATGATAAATCAAATTCGGGCGGTTGACCTACTGGGAAAGTTTCGAGGTGAGCAGGCCGTCAAAAATGAACAGATCATCCAGACCCTTGTTGGCTTGTCCCGGCTGGGTATTGAACATCCAGAAGTCAGAGAGGTTGATGTCAATCCCCTGCTCGTCGGTCCGGATGGCCGGGTGACTGCTGTGGATGCATTGGTCATTCTCGGTGATATGCCTTTGAAAAAGTCTGTTCGGCGACCCATAGTCCGAGAAGTGATGCGAGACATCTTTTGTCCTCATTCGATCGCGATTATCGGTGCCTCTTCCACTTTCGGTAAATGGGGATACACGCTGTTTACCAACATTGTTGCCGGAGATTTCCAAGGAAAAATCTATCTGGTTAATCCGAAAGGTGGTGAGATTGCGGGGAGGTCTGTATTCAAATCAGTGGCCGATATTCCTAGTTCTGTTGATCTTGCCGTGATGATCGTCCCAGCAGCGAAGGTTATTGACCTGCTTCCTCAGCTCAAGGCAAAGAATATCAGAAGTGCGCTTATGGTTACATCAGGTTTCAGTGAGACAGGAAAAAAGGGGTTACGTTTAGAAGAGCGACTGGTGGAAGAGGCGCGTGCGGCCGGAATTACTATCCTTGGACCCAATACAATGGGGATATGTAATCCCCATGAAAAATTATTCTGTACATATCAACACGTGCGGCCAAAACCCGGCTCAACCACATTGGTTGCGCAATCAGGTAACCTGGGAACACAGATCTTAGCATTTGCCGAGAGCGAGGGCATCGGCATACGCGCATTCATAGGGTCTGGAAATGAGGCAATGATCACTATTGAAGACTACATGGAAATGCTCGCATTTGATGATCTGACAAAAACAGTAGTCTTATATGTAGAAAGTCTCAAAGATGGCAAACGCTTTTTTGAAGCGACCAGGAGGGTCGCCAGTAAAAAACCAGTCATTATGCTTAAAGGAGGCCGTACACGCGCGGGAAACCGCGCTGCCGCAAGCCATACAGGCGCATTGGCTTCTGATATCAAGGTCTTCGAGGCCGCATGCCCGCAGGCTGGCGTCGTACTTGTAGAAACGTCCATGGATCTTCTTGATCTCTCTGCTGCATTTTCTTCTTTGCCGCTGCCGAAAGGTCGGAGGGTTGCCATCATGACACTGGGCGGGGGTTGGGGAGTCATTACGGCCGACCTGTGCGTCGAGCATGGACTAGAAGTCCCTGAGCTCTCGCCAAATATAATCTCACGGATTGATCAGGTTCTTCCCCCCTACTGGAGCCGCTCCAACCCAGTCGACCTTGTTGCTGAGATGGATCTCTCCGTTCCGATGATGCTGATCGAAGAATTAGCAAAGTGGGATGGATGTGATGCTGTAATTCACCTTGGTATTCTTGGAAGGCAGATATTTGTCAATCGGATGATTGAATCATCTCTCATGGTTGATCCTACTTCCAATCGCAATTCTTTTGAAAAAATTCCCCGGCGGTTAACAGAGTTCGAACTCGGTTACAATGAACACGTGATACGTCTGATGGAAAAGTACAGAAAACCGATATTGGGTGTCTGCCTACTTTCCGATGAGAATACCCACACCATTACGGAAATTAAGGGAAGTCCTTATAAAGGGGTTTCCTTCCTCACTCCCGAACGGGCCGTCAAGGCGCTGGCCGGGATGTATTCCTACAAACGCTGGTTGGATCTGGAAGGAATTATACAGTAAGTTTGACTTGAGTCTGCTTCTGCCCTCTCACGCGGAATTTTGCCTGTTTTCAATTTCAAGCAGCTCGTCAGGTCTTCTTGCGATCTTCCACTCGGATTTCCATCACTATGCGTCCCCATCCTTCACACGCCACACCGACATCAAAACATCCGGAGCGCTTGAACTTCATTTGATTTGGATCTATGCCTGCGTATAAAAACTCCTGGGCGGTGAAAATCTGGGGCACGATGGCATTCAATGCATAAACACATATCCTTTTGGGAGAGAGGGCGGTTAAAAGATTACCCACACTGTCAAAATAGAACTTGTCGCCAATCTTGTGCTGGCTGTTGCATCCATGTGAGTCTACCACTTCCGCGACGATTGTCTTATTTATCAGTTCAGGCACCCTGGATAAGATGTTCTCATTTCGCGGATTCTCCTGAAACTTTTTCATTTCCTCGTCGCTATATCCCAAACGATTTTGCATTATCTGCCATTTTTGCGTTTCCCAAATTTTATCCTTACTACTCATAAGCACCTCCGTGATCCATCTCGCCAGTTATATTTTATGTCCTCTCCCACGTTTCACCCCCGCCACCATTGGTCTTAGCAAGATTTACTAGATAGCGAATCTTCCCGCCAGAGAACTACAAGCCCCCTGATGCCAAGATAACCGGGATTTAAAGTCCACAATCGCACTGATTCTATCTCCGCTATTTAATCATATATCTATGCTTGCTTTCCGGTTATACGTGCAATGATTACCTTGATTACCGCGGTTTTTGTTACTAAGTCATCAGGAAAAGTATAGTTCTTATCTGAATACTGTGCCATCAGAATAGCCAATGCTTCCCTCTTCGCTTCTCCATCATCTACTATCTCTGCTGCCCCGAAACCTATGACACTGCGATACGTAATTCCCCATTTACAACCCTGCTCCGATTCCTTCATCTCTCCGGGAATGTCGAACTCGACGCAGACACGATTGTTTTTTCGAATAACATCAATCTTTCTTCCCTCAGTTGCGCTGTGAAAATATAAGGCCTTCCCATCGTATCCGAAGCATAGCGGAACGATGTAAGGCTCTTCACCATCACACAACCCTAGACGACACACACGGCTCTTCCGTATGATGGCATCGATCTCCGCCCTCTCTTTTATTTCATCCTTGCTTCGCCTCAATGGTTTCCTCCTTTTTCACAGACAATCGCGAAGTTGATCGCAGCTTGAATTAATATACAAAATTTTGAATTAATATCAGTTTGCAAATTTAAAATATTTTTTCAGAAAATTACAAGTATTTTCATACTATGCATCATTATTGTTTTGTACTTGCTTAGAGGTGGCGGTTAATATGACAAATAGACCGGATACTTGTCCCTAAGCAGACTTGGTGTTTCGCCTGATACTTTCAAATACTTAAAATGCCTCTTGCCATAAATACGAGAGAAGTGTATTTATCTGGCGCTCTTTTGCAGAATTGGTAATGCAAACGATATTAAATGGGCTTTAATTACCTAGAAAAAAAAGACCTAAATTCATGTCACAATTTATACCACTGAAGGCGGGGACAGAAATGGCGCAGTTATTCTAACTATTGATAATAATTAACAAATAAGCTAAGCACGGGGTAAGTTTTCATTATGGAGAATGATAAAATTGCTGTTGTATTTCCGGGTCAAGGGGCTCAAAAACCCGGGATGGGAAAGGACTTCTATGATAATGTTCCGGTCAGCCGTGAGGTGTATGAAGATGCCTCCCAAGCGGCAGGGTGGGACATCGCTGCCATGTGTTTCGGGGAAGACGAGCGCCTCAACTTGACTGAGTTTACACAGCCCTGCATCCTGACGACGGAAATCGCCATGCTACACGCCTTGCAGACCATTTTCGGATTTTCACCGGTTCTCTTCGGTGGCCACAGCCTCGGCGAATTCACCGCCCTGGTTGCCGCTGGAGCACTGCCATTAACAGAGGCTGTGCGGATTGTCCAGATTCGTGGCCGGCTGATGCAGGAGGCCATGCCAGTCGGTGTCGGGACCATGGCCGCGTTAATTTCCGACAATGTGGACATAGAGCTTATTCGCCTTGCATTGAAGGATCTTCCCATTGATGTTGCAAATATCAATTCGGCAAACCAAGTGGTTATCAGCGGTGAAGCCCGATCAATGCCCGAAGCAGAGGCCAGACTGCGAGAAGGACTGGCTAAGAATGGACCATTTCGTTTTATCCCACTCAATGTGAGCGCGCCATTCCATAGTCGTTTTATGACTGCAATCGTCAAGTCGTTCGGAGACACACTGCGGATGATTGGCAAAGGCATAGATAACGAAAAATCAACCATAGTTACATCTAACTTTACCGGTAGGTTTCATTCGGGCAGGTATGAAGACCTTATTAACAACCTCGTGTCCCAGTTGAATCACTCCGTCCTCTGGGTAGACAATATGAATAGCATTGCTTCTCAGGCAAACACGATTTACGAGGTTGGCCCAGGTCGTCCTCTGCGTGACTTTTTCAAGACAATAAGTGTAAGCTGTACCTCGATTACGACTCTCTCAACGGCCGAGCGTACGTTCATGAAAAGTGGTTAATGGATATTAGAAAACAAATCTTCGCCATTATCGTCGTGTTATCTCTAACAGCAAACGTTTTTCCTTTCGTTTCCGGAGAATCTCCTCTGTCGATCACATTGGGAAATGCATCTTCTCGAAATGGGGGTCTGAATCTTGCCCCGATCGACACGACGGGAACCACTCTTCACAGTATCCGGGTTATTAATGTCTATCCGCACGATCCTGAAGCCTATACTCAAGGGCTAGTATATCACAGGGGATTTTTTTACGAAGGGACAGGGCTTCAGGGACATTCGACAATCCGTAAAGTTGAGCTCAAGACGGGAAGAGTTTTAAAGAGTCATCAGTTACCGGCAGAATACTTTGGTGAGGGAATCACGATCTATCGGAATGTGCTGATACAACTGACATGGCAATCTCATACCGGTTTCATCTATGATCTTCAATCATTCCGCCTCCTGGGAACATTTTCCTATCCGACTGAGGGTTGGGGGATCACCTGTGACGACAAAAACCTCATTATGAGTGATGGGACAGCGACTCTGCGCTTCCTCAACCCCCGGACTTTTAAAGTGGTGAAGCAAATCGAAGTCAGAGACCGCGGTCATATTGTGTCGAATATCAACGAGCTTGAATATATCAAAGGTGAGATCTATGCCAATGTCTGGGGTACGGGATACATCATCCGGATTTCACCGCAGACAGGACAGGTGCTTGGCTGGATCGATCTCAGGGTCCTATACCAATATGTAGGCGGAAGTGGAAAGATTGATGTCCTGAACGGTATTGCCTATGATGCAAAGGGCGATCGGCTGTTTGTGACAGGAAAATACTGGCCGAGTATCTTCGAGGTCCGTTTAGAGACTTCGAAATAAACAGAATTTTTACAATAGAGGGTCTGTCCAACCCTGATCCCTGTCATCTTGAATCTGATTTTCTTTCATCTGATTTTCTATCTGCTTACGGATATTTTCAAAATTATCACCGTCGAGATTTTTCGGAACATAGACAGGCTCTCCCCACCGGAACGTGATAGAGCTGAAGGGTTTTGGAATCATTGTACGATCCCAGCTCTTGAGCACCCAAGCCCTGTTGGATGTAATATAGATCGGGACGATCGGTATGCCGGACAATTGCGCCATGACTATCAATCCCGGTTTCACAACGCCCCTCGGACCTCTCGGGCCATCCAGTACATGTACCGCAATTTGATGGTCAGACAGGCTTGCGACCATTTCTGCCAGAGCCTGCTTCCCGCCTCGGGAGCTTGATCCCCTGACTGGTCTGAAGTTGAAGCGACGGTATACGTCTGCGATCATTTCTCCATCGCGGCTTTGGCTGATCATAACGGACGGCTCATATATGCCAAACCTTCTTGCATATCCCATAACCGCCAGGATTCTTTGATGCCAGAGAGCGACTATCATTTTGCCGCCGCTTGTCAAATGCTTCAGTGCCATATCCTCGTTGAAAATCCTGATCCTGATCAGAGAAAGGTAAGCACGAATAAGATAATGAGCAAAGGGAATGAGACCATATTTCAAAGCCAAACGTGAGAGGTATTTGATCATATAATCTAATCCTTACTTAAATCTCACTTTACGTAAATAGGATTTGAAAATATCCAGGGCAGGTATTTGCCAAAGACCTTCAAATAGACTTCGACCCTATACACCCCCTCCTGGTTTATGTCGCATGTCAGATTATGGGTGATCTCCACCATATAAGGAATCCCTCCTCTGACAATTCGGATCTTTGCAGTTGTCGGCAGCACAGTGTCAAGACAAGCTTTGCCGTCAAGCATAAAATCGTCGCCTATAGTCGCACTCCGGCTATTATCCTGCACAACAAAAGAGAATCCTTTAGCTTCATGATAGTATTCTTGAGCAACATACACCCTTCCATGTTTAAGTGCTGAAATCAGTAATTCAATATCTCTTTTATCATCTCTGGTAAAAAGTCCTTCTGTCATCACATGTGTTCTCACTAATTTAAATGCTTTGGCAAAAGGAAAAACAGAGAAATTTAAACCCATCATCCTTTTCATGGTGTCGTGATTGTCGAGTTCGCCAATACCGACAACTTTGGAATCCTTGTTCAGCTGATCCCAGCGCCGGAGGGTTTCCTCTTTCGGCCCCTTTAGTACAAAGGCAGGAAATAAATAACTGAAAAGGGCATTGAAGTATCCGGTCAAAGTACCCTGCCAGTCTGTCATGAAATCCCATATACCCATGCCCGTGTAACCGGTTACTCCCCAGTTTATCCAAGGGTAATGTTTCACGTGAAACAATTTTGTCCCTCCATGATCAGGGTGGGCAATAAAGCCTATGCCCCCCTGAACCTGAACATCATTCATGTATATCTGGGGATCAATATCCATCCCGTCCTCAGTAACAATTATCGGTTCATTAATTTGGAAGGCCAGATAATGATTGAAGCGGGGTGCAATTTCCTGTCCAATGACAAGCAGGGTATCTCCTTGCCAGCCTTCAAATCCTTCCTCCTTCGCCCGTACATTTGAGTGGTCTGTTAGCATTATAAAATCGATGCCATTAGCCCTTGCTGCCTCCAAAATATCGGGCACAGAGATACGTCCGTCAAACGAGTAAACTGAGTGGACGTGGATGACACCGGTATAGTCGTATAGGTTACACATACAAACCTTATCGATTTAATAGATTATGTGTAAAGTGGACAAACATCACACCGGGGCTTGCTGTTGCAAAAAGATTTACCGGTATTAACGAGGAGGGCATGATACTGATTGTACAGAGGGACACTTTTAGGAAGGTAGGTCATGAATAGGCTCTGAATATCTTTATAAGTCGCATCTCTCTGAATAATATTATGTCTCTGTAAGATCCTTCTGGTATATGCATCAATTATGAATATAGGCTTGTTTCCTGCATAAAGAAGGATGCTATCTGCTGTTTCATCTCCTATTCCCTTGACCTTGAGCAATTTCCCTCTCAGGTGCCAGAGGTCTTCTGCAAACATATTGCACAGGTCGCCATCATACTCCTCGTAGAGAAACCGTATGAATGATTTCAATCTCTTGGTTTTTACATTATAATAACCCGCTGGCCTGATAAGGTCAGCAAGTTTTCGGTCCTCTATCTTTAGTATCCTCTCAGGGGATAGGAGCCCTTCTGATTTCAATTTATATATTGCGCGTTCTACATTCTTCCATGCCGTGTTCTGAGTAAGTATAGCTCCTATAATCACCTCAAACGGAGAATCGCCCGGCCACCAGTGAAGGTCACCAAAATGTGCGTTCAGAGTATCATAGATTGCAAACAGATTTTGGCCCCTATTCATAAAGAAATCCAGTATTTTTTTAGAGGCTCTCAATTACCTGCGCAGGCTAACAAAATAGGTTGCCTTACCGCGTTTTATTAAAAGGAGTACGCTCTTTTTTGCACCTTTTTTAGATATCTCCTTCAAGTACTCTTTTAAGGAAGAAATTTTCACTTTATTTACTTGGAGAATGATGTCCTGAGGCTGAATACCTACCTCATCAGCTGGGCTCCCCTCTTTGACATCAACAACAATCACGCCGCTTTTGCTTGTAATTCCTAAATATTGAGCAATCTCCGGTGTGATATCCTGTACTGTCATCCCAAAGTTTTCCGACGATTCTCTCGCTGTGGCTATCTCCGGTTGGTCCTTTCTCTCTGTTACTACAATATTAAAGGACTTTTCCTGTCCATCCCGCAGTGCCTTAACCTCGATCTTATCCCCGACATGAAAAGAGGCAATTGTAAGCAACAATTCATGGGTATCTTTTATCTTTTTCCCGTTCACCTCGGTTATAAGGTCGCCCGCCTTCAGACCGGCTTTATCGGCTGGATCCCCCTTGAAAACTTCAGATACCAGTGCACCGCCTGTATCTTTAAGTTTAAGATTCTTAGCTATTTCATCTGTAACGTCCTGGACAGAAACGCCCAACCAGCCACGGGTTACTTTTCCCTTTGATTTCAGGTCTGGCAATATAGTTTTGGCCATATTAATCGGTATTGCAAACCCGATCCCCTGCCCTTGGGCTATGATGGCCGTAT
>DASPQI010000357.1:0-4427 GCA_035625045.1 Syntrophales bacterium
TGCAAGAATATCTGCTCATAAGCATCCATCTGTTTCTCAGTCCTGCCGCAGATCTCTTTGAATAGTCTTTTCTTGAGATGATGTCTGTTTTCGTGATGATCGGAAATACCTACCGCTTTGCGGAGATATTGTCTGTGATTGGTGACGGACCTTCAAACACGGCGAAGAAGTCCGGTATGCACAAGCTTATTGTTTTTGGTCCTTATGCGACATCCGGGCAACGGCATCTGCTATTTTATCCAAGCCATATTTGTCGATCAATGATCCCACTCCTGCTTCCATTGCCTCTATCTCCGCCCCCTCTTCAACTTCCTCTTTCCTTTCTTCGTAGGTCAGGACGTGATTGAGGCACCACTCAACACACTTCGGCTTTTCTTCGCCTTCACACATATCACACTTGAGAGGAAGGCCGGAATCGGGTTCTTTGAATATATCCCTGGAAGGGCAAGAAGCCCTGCAGAAGCCGCACTCGTCGTATTCCTTCCGGTCAATCACGTAGGTATCTCTGCCCATGCATTCGGCCGGAGCGTATTCACCCGCGAAAACCGGAAGCCATATATTTTTTAGCCGGTGAGTCATCACTTGAATGCGAGATCTTGCCGGATTAATGTTTCCGTATTTCGGTGTAGCGTGAAAGGCTGAGCAAACGATCTCGCATCCCCGGCAGCCATTGCACTTATCCGCATCAATCTTGATTGTCTTGATTTTCTTCTTAATCTTGGCCATCTTTCAATATCCCTCTCTTTTCTAATTCTTCGGCAACGTAGCCCAGATCCAATTCCTCCAACCTTTTTTTCGTGGGAATACCGTTCATATTCCATCCTTTGAATTTGTAATACGTAGATAAGAGTTCTTCTTCGAGCTCGGGAAATCTTCTCTTCCAATGGTCTTGAGGCGGCTTCTCATCAGCTCTCGTCATGCCTCTTCTGTTATTGAAAGCTCTATGTAAATTCCGGCTCCTGTTGACTATTTTCTTTAGTCCGGCTTCATCAATATCCATGCCGGTCGCTGCCGAGATCAATTTCGGGTAATTATGTATATGATAGGGCGGCTTCAGGCAAAAGGAAGACATGCCGGCGCAGATACAGACCGCGTCATCGATATTGTGCAACATTTCCATCCAATCCACAATTTCACTACACATTTGAGGAGTAGGATAGTATGGTATGGCGTGATCTCCCCGTATTTCCCAGTCCAGTAAATATTGCTTGAACTTTTCATCGGGAAGCTGGGGCCAATCCTTTACGAACGCTTCTCTCTGCTCTCTCGCAGGGAAAGCCGACTGGGGCCATTGCCCTTCAATCTGGGTAATGCTTATCTTCTCGTTGGTAGAATACATGAGGAAATAAAGGGGATCGAGCGTCCCCAGCTTGAGAGGGAGCTGCTCATGTTTCTTGATCGTATTATGATCAAACGCCTCTGCGCCCTTGCCGATCTTTCGGGCCGCATAGTAAACGCCGTCCGCCAGAACATCTCCAATCCCTTCCCGCCGGGCCAGCCTGTCGAGCAACCAGAAAAATCTCCCCTCTTTATCGGTCGGACATCCTTCAAAATCCTTGTCGGTTAAAATGCCGGCTTCATAAAGTTCAACAGCAAAAGCCAGAATCTGCGGGGTTGAGAATGAGTCCACTCCATACTCCGTAGCGCGTTGGAGGATTCTGAAGTTAAAGTTCAGGTCGTCTACGTAGGCTGCCATGCAATAGGTAAGCTTCCCGAAGCATTTCATCATGAAATAGGGACCTTCCGGTGGCGAAACCAATGCCCCGCAATGCTGCGGGCAGTTCATGCAGCTGATTAGCCGCTTCACCGCGACTTTTTGACTCGCAATCCAATTATTTTCATTTTCTTTACTCCAGAAGTCTCTTCTCCGAGTGCGGGCATTTCCCCACATGAAGTTTTCGGTGTGCCACTTCTCATCCGTGTGGACCATCTCCTGGGGCGACCCAATCCCGGAGAGAATGGTCATGACATCGGGAATAGGATTTGCGTTTCGGAAATTTATATATTCCGTTACGCCCTTCATATGCTCCATGAACTCAGCCCCTCGGGCCAGATTGATGTCCTTTGTTCCACGAACAGCCACCGCCTTTATCTTCTTGTCTCCCATCACGGCGCCTCCGCCCAGCCTGCTGGCACTCGACCTGGACTGTTCGATGGAGGCCGTGAAGCACCGGTTTTCGCCGGCCAGGCCGATCGCAGCCACCTGGGCTCTCGGCTGATTCAACTCCTTTCGAATGAGGTCTTGAGTTTCAAGAGCGCCTTTACCCTTCAAATGAGAGGCATCCCGTATTTCCACCTTGTCATTGTGAATCCATATATAGACCCAGTTGGGGGACTTGTTGCGAAAGATCACCTTGTCATAACCGGCATACTTCAATTCCGCAGACCAAAAACCCCCCATCATTGGATAGGCCAATAATCCCGACTCAGGAGAAATGAAAGTAACAACCGTACGATTGGCGCTGAAAGCAGGTGTGCCGTTGAAAAGGCCGCTGCTGAATATCAGCAGATTCTCAGGGTCAAAGGGTTTAACTTCAGGCTGAACCCGATCCCAGTGTATCTTGACGCTGGTACCGAGACCTCCCAGATAAAGTTCCATCAATTTCGGGTCAGTTTCCACCCGCTCAATGTTTCCTCTCGCTAAATCAATTTCTAAATTATATCCTGTCTCTGCGTATCTCATTTTTTGTCGCCTCTACGTCTCAGGTTGTCCAGATTTGCGCTCTGATTGAAAACGATTCAATGCCCTAACGTCGGCAGCCGCCGGATCGGCATCTTCCCTGCCCATTTCGCACGGCCCTTTCATTCCACCAGGCCCCAATACTCTTGGGCAAGTTTTAACAACCTAAAGAAGACTTGTCAAGAGTTATTGGTAATAATAAGTAAATATTTGTAGTAAAATGTCTTGTTTTTATACAGAATACTGCTCTCATTCTGCAATGGAATGGAGCAAGATTATTGCTGACATCGGGTATGGGGCTTGTGGGTGTGTCAACTGGTCGGTCCCGCTGAGCTTTAGAATGTCTGATGCGGTGCGGAAGTTTAACTCGGGATTATCCAAATGGTTAGCGGGTGCTGCTGGTTCCGTTTTTGATAAGCAGGAGCCAACTCGTCATGCCACGTCGTTGGACCACTCGGCATAGATATATCTTTTATCTGTGGCTGCAATAATCAAACCATTTATAGGTGAATTCATTTTTATCAATTCGCGAATGGTCATTTTCGCTTCTTTTTCGCGATCCGGTTGGTCCGCTTTGTTAAGGACCACGTATTTTCTGCATCCTTGAGGTGCACCTTTGAAAAACCCTTTTTCTGAACGTATTAAATCGGTAAGACATTTCCGATCAATGATATCGCCCATGCTCTTGCCCGTGATCGTGCAGAATAGGTTAGGCCGATGGACGTAGTCCTCGGTGATGGTCTTGCCGAGTGCATCGAGCCCGATGAGACCGATCACCCGCGTTGTTTCTCCTGGGATGACCGGCTCGTAATGTGCGGGTGCCTTTATAGGCCTTCTTTTTGAACCATCGGCCTCAACAACCACATAATCAAAAAGATGGGCTTGATAAATGAGATTGACAAGCTCCCGGTCGATACCTTTTAGTTTCCCCTTATCATCCGACATTCCTCTCCCGAGACAGACGATGGTGCCCGGCTGAACCCTGGATAATGAACGGATGTTTTTTGAGTCGTCCATTGGCGGGATTTCTTTTCGGAGAGAGAATGTCTCCTCTTGAATTTCAATATTGACCCGAGCCTTGCTGTCCTTTATATTAGGAATGACCCCGGTAGCAGAAAGTCATGGCCCTTGCCCGGGATGTCGCCCCGCTCGGGCGTTATCCGGGTGCCACGGGTTTTGCCCGCGGGGCTCGACTTTAGTCAGGGGAATGTCTGGGGAGCAACCATGAAGGTATTTTCTTCCAAACGGGCATCGAAGTTCACGGAATCGGTCATCCGGGAGATGACCCGCGTCTGTTTCAAGCATGACGGGGTGAACCTGGCTCAGGGGTTCCCTGATTTTCCGGCGCCCGCAGAGATTAAGGAAGCGGCCCTGAGGGCGATTCAGGAAGACTTAAACCAATATGCCATCACCTGGGGGGAGCCGAACCTTCGTCAAGCCATCACTGACAAATTTGCCTGGTATAACGGTGTCACCATCGATCCGGAAAGAGAAATTACGGTCTGTTGCGGAGCGACTGAGGCGATGATCTCCTCTCTGATGGCCGTCGTCAATCCCGGTGAAGAGGTCATTGTGTTCGAACCTTTTTATGAGAACTATGGCCCGGATACGATCCTCTCTGGCGCAAAGCCGCGATTCATCACGCTCCACGAACCCGACTGGCATTTCAACGAGAAGGAACTTACCAAAGCCTTCAATAACAAAACAAAGGCGATCATCATCAACACACCGAACAACCCTACCGGCA
>DASPQI010000358.1:0-8623 GCA_035625045.1 Syntrophales bacterium
AAGATGCTATCTTTTGTCGTTTCTTTTTTCGAGGAAAGTGTTTTTATTTCCATCTTCTCGAAGAGAGACAAAGCACCTTTTTTCAGGGTATTCGCAAACAGCTTCGCATCGGCAGCAGCATAGTTGAGCTGCAGCTTTGGGTTTTTATACTCGTTGATTCCAATCACCAGGGCATAAAGAGAAGGTTTTCCGATTGATTGACAGGCCGACGTTATCTCCTGAATGGCATCCGCGCTCTGCATGGTATTTTCAGCATTAAAGGCAACAGCTCTTATCGAGTTTACGCCGGGAGAGAGTTTCAGCTTGTATGTTTTCAAGACTTCATTTTGATTGGATGAGACAATCTTTACGCCTCTGGTGCTGTCAAGCAGGACAGCGGAACCATTGAGATAAAGCCGGATATCGCCTATCCCTCCTCCGGTATCGGTGATTTTCAATGTTACAGGGATTTCGTTCTTATCGACTCGTCGCGGTGTATCAACTATGGCAACAATAGGAGGAGGTTTTATATCGGCTATCCTTTTGAGTTCCCTCAGAGACCCGCCGGAAAGCGCAACCTTGACGAGGTCGGGGCGGTAAAAACTCTCCTTTAACTGTTCGATGTTGTATTCCTTGCCGCCAACTTTCACCTGAAGATACTGATCGCCCTTTGGTGAGGACGTGTAATAGCCGTTGGTTGTCGTAATAATCCATTCTCCGTCTTCAAAGGCGATCATGGAGGCAACTTCTTCTCCTGTTGTAACATCCCATATTCTTGTCGAAGCGTCTCCGGCGGATATTACATATTTGCCATTAGGGTAAAATTTTGCGGAAGTGACGTTTTTCTTACTAGTATGCCCCGGAAGAGCTTTCCATTCGCTTCCCGATGCTATGTCCCATATCTTTATCTTGCCGTCAACACTGGCAGATATTGCATATTTACTATCCGGAGAAAAGGCCACTGACCAAACCCCAGCGAAACTTGAGTGGCCCACAAATTGCCTTAGCTCAGTCAAGCTTTTCGCATCCCACAGTCTTACAATATTGTCCAGTCCACCCGACAAGGCGTATTTGCCATCCGGAGAGAAGGAAACAGCATTCATCCCCTGCGGCACTGGCGCTAAGAAACCGCCTCTTCTTCCTTTCCCTCTTTTTACAGGCTTGCCACTCGATATGCTCCATAATATTACTTCGTTGCCATGTCCTGATAAAATGTATTTTCCATCTGGAGAGTATGCAACAGACCAAACGGTCCCCACGTCTCGTAATTCAAAATCTCTTATTTCCTCTCCCGTTGATACATCAAAAATTTTCATATGAGATATATGAGAAAAGACTATGCCAGGAGGACCTCCGCATAAAATGTATTTCCCGTCCGGAGAAAAGGCTAAAGAGATGGTTCTATTGCTATCAAATGTCCTTATTTCCTGTTTTGTAACCAAATCCCAAAGCTTCGTCCCTTTACCTCCTGAGGCAAAATATTTTCCATTAGGTGAAAAGGCGACTTCAGTTGTATCCCCCATGTAAGCTTTTGGGTGCGCAAAAGTTTGTATTTTTTGTCCTTGCAGGATATCCCAAAGGATAAAAGAATCAAAGCTCCCGGATAAGGCATATCGTCCATCCGGAGAGATATCAACAGTAGCTACAAGAGGGGCCTCGTGTTTAATCTCCCTGGATATGTCACCCTTGGTGGTCAGAATGGGTGTTGCCGCACAAGAACAAAGGAATATTGTCATGAACGCCGCTAGTATTATTCGACAAACATACATAGCATTCCTCCTTTCATACTTATCCTCTTGTGCTTTCCCTAGAGTTTTGCCATCTGTAAATGCTTATCGGTAATTTTGAGCGTAACTTTAAGTAATTAAATACTATATTAAAATACAGGGATAAAACTGGTGTCTTCGAGTACCGAAAAGGAGATTAGGTTTATTTATCGCAAATACTTTGGGGAGATACGTTGATAATTGGCAATGAAGCTATATTTACTAATCACAGGCAAGGCAGTGTCACATTACACAATGTTTGCTGTATCTATTTCTACGCCGTTATCAAGGGAAAAAACATGTATCCGGACAGAAAAATGAAAAATAACGGGGTGGGTAGATACAAAAGGCAATGTTATGTATCCAGGTAATTACGGAAAGATGGAGGTTGATTATTTTTAAGAGAACATACATTTTCCTAAATATTTCAGCTCCAATGAAAATAAAAAAGCCCTCTCCAAGAAGAGGGCTTTAAACCTTATTGATCAAACTATAGATTTAACGTAACGCTAAGTCCTGAAAACAATTTGATTTTACCTTGTCCCTCAGCAACAGAATTGGTCGCTTAAGTAATGTACTGTTGCTCAGTGACAAACTCTATTGGCAAGTGACAAACTATATTGGCATTTCACACAAATCAATTGAGAGCTACGGATACCATTGTGGAAATACCCTGTTTTTGCATGGTAATGCCAAACAGATATTCGGCAACCTCCATTGTCTTTTTGTTGTGGGTAACCATGATTATCTGAGAGCCTGCCGAGATATCTTTTACGAGATTATTAAACAGGGATATGTTTGCGTCGTCAAGGGCGGCATCCACCTCATCCAGGACCAGAAAGGGCACCGGTCTGTATATCAGAATAGCAAAAATCAAGGCAATGGCAGCGAGGGATTTTTCACCGCCTGATAATAGACTTATACTCTGCGCACGTTTTCCCGGAATCAGGATATCGATGTCCACACCAGTCTCCAGCAGGTCTTCGCTGTCTGTCAGTCTCAGCTCGCCCCTGCCGCCCGGGAATATCCTGCCGAACACTTCCTGGAAACATTTATTGACTGCCTCAAAGGTCTCTGCGAACCGCTTCCGGGATTCAATGTTTATTTTTGTTATTGTCTTCTGAAGCGCATCCATCGAAGCATTGAGATCTGAAACCTGACCCGTAAGAAATTCAAAACGCTCTTTCAGTTGCTCATATTCACTGAGAGCAAGCAGATTTACTTCACCGAAATTTTCCACGAACTTTCTGTCTTTCTCAAGTTTGCCGTTTAGTTCCTGCACAGCCTGCTCGTCAAGTCGTTGAAATTCGGGAACCAGCGCCTGTAAATCCATGTAATATTTTTCCTCAACGCCCTTTTTCAAGCTATCCATCTGGAAAGAGAACTCGCGATATGTAATCTCCAGTTCACCGGCTTCCTTGACTATCTCGTCGAGGGCTTTTTTAACCTCCCTGAGGTCCGTCTCGCGGTTTCTCAATAAAGACTCCCTTTCCTGCTGCAATCTCTTTATTTCCGAGAGAGTCTCTTCTATGGCTTCATGGTCCGATGACAGGCTTTCCAGGAGATCCTGTTCAGTCGAAATTTGATTGGTTATATCTTCAACCTCGTGTTCACTATTCTTCAGTTCTTCGATCCTGATATCGATCTCACGGATCGTATCCGTCCTATCGGCATCCAGTCTGTTTATAGCCTTGAGATCGGCATTTCTCTTCTCTTCGAGAGAGGCCAGATGAATCTTTTCTTTGGTAAGACATTCTTCCTGCTCTTCTGCCCTCACATTCAGTGCATCCCATTTTTCCTGCAGGGAAGATATGGCATGGTTGATTTTTTCTTCTTCATCATCAGAGGAGGCGATTCCTTCCTTTATCATCTCGATTTCTTCTAAAGTGCTATCCTCCTCTGATTGAAGGTTCTCGCAACTGAAATCGATAATTTTTATCCTCTGCTCGATCCCCTTTATTTCAGATTCATATCTCTCAACATCTTTTCGCTTGCCGTTGACCAGAAGCTCAAGATCGCGGATTTCCGCTCTCAGCTGAAGCAATTCTTCTTCCCATCGCAGTATAAGTGACGCCGATTCTTTTTTCTTTTCAGTTTCCTCTTCGAGCAACGTATTTAACCGGTTAACTTCTTCATCAAGTTCGGCGATCTCCCGCTTAATACGGAGAAGACTCTTTTCACCGTTTGTTCTGCTTCCACCCGTTAATACACCATGTGGATTTATGATGTCGCCTTCCCATGTAACGAACGTACCCCTGAAACCGTTTCGCTCCCAGAGTGATATGCCGCTCCTGAGATTTGGTATTAATAAGACATCCCCCAGCAGATAATCGGCTATTTTTTCGAAACCCTGATGAACATCGACCATGTCGATCAGCCTGACTGCTTCCTTGAGATGCTCCGCCTCAGCGCCCGCAACATGATTTCTGACTTCAAGCGGGACAAAGCTCCCCCTTCCGGACGAAGAACTCTTCAGATAGTCGATTGCTTTTACGCCGTCTTTCTGACTTTTGACCACTATATACTGGAGCTTTTCGCCCAGGACAGCCTCAACAGCCGTTTCGTAATCCTTGGGAACATCAATAACATCCGCAACCAGTCCCAGGAAGGTCTCACCTGGCAATACGTCGAGACTATCGACCTTCCCTGCTTTCATAATCGACTTCGTGCCTTCACTGCACCATGCATAGTTTTCCTGTAACTCTCTCAATGATGAAAGCCGCGACGACTTCTTTCCCGTCTGTTCCTTTTTCCCTGAGATGTCTTCCTCAATCACCTGCAGATCATATTTCGCTTTCTCCAGCTCATGGGAAACATTATTCGCTTTATCGCCCAGACCATACAGCGTCTCCTCATCCGCTTTCAGCCCCGACATCAAGTCATCGAGATTTGCGCGGGCAGCGGCAAGCCTTTCCTTGTTTTCATTTAATTCCCGGATGTCTCTCTCTTTTCTTTTCCTGATATCCTCAATGACCTTTGTGAAACCGGTCAGAGTATTTTTTAATCTCGCCTTTTCCGTAACAATCCCGATAAACTCTGCCTTCTTTTCTTCAAGTTCCGTTTGGATGGATCTGCCCATCGTCTTGTGTTCCTCAAGCGCCGACTGATTTTGAAGGACACTGTTTCTGACATTCTGAATTTCCTTACCGGATTTGACTGTCAATACGCTGAGGGTATCCAGCTCTTTACTCAAGTTTTCCTGCCGCAGGCGGAGTGCTTCTATTTCCGAGGTGTTTTTCGATTTTTGCGAGACTATATCTTTAATTTTATCCTTAAGATGTTCTATCCCCTGTTCCTTGATGTTGATCGAGTTTCTGATGTCGTAGAGTTTTTCCTGGTATTCTGAAACGGATGTTTCATTTTCAAGGACCTCCGCTTTTAACTCTTCGATTGAAGCGTCAAGCTCATTCAGGTTCGTCCTTACTTCCAGATCTCTTTTAGCGAGCGCGTCACGCATTTTCCCCAGCTCTTCTTTTTGTCCGGATATATCTGTGTATGTCTGAAGCGCCAACGTCAGTTCCGCTTCTTTGATTTCCTTCTTTAAGGTCTTGTATTGCTCCGCTCTTTTGGCCTGCCTGGATACCGCATTAAGTTGAGACTTTACCTCTCTGATTATATCATTCAAGCGGACTATGTTTTGTCTTGTTGCCTCCATCTTCCTGGAAGCCGATTCTTTTCTGACCTTGTATTTCGATATGCCAGCGGCATCTTCAATAAACTGCCTTCTATCTTCAGGTTTTGCCTCAACAAGACTGGCGACACTGTTCTGTTCCACGAGAGAGTATGTTCTGACCCCGGTTCCCGTACTCATAAAAAAGTCCCTGACATCGATCAACCTGCAGGGCACCTTGTTTATGGTATATTCGCTTTCGCCTTCCCGGAAGAGTCTCCTCGAAATCATGACCTCGCTGCATTCTTCATACGCCCCGGGGAATTTGCGACCGTTGCAGTCCATGATCATCGATACTTCCGTCATGCCGACGGGGGCAGCATTTTCAGCGCCGTGAAAGATGACATCGTCCATCTTTTTTCCACGTAATGATTTAACCCTCTGTTCTCCCATTACCCAGCGGATCGCATCAACGATGTTGCTCTTTCCGCAGCCGTTAGGACCAACGACTGCGGATATGCCTTTAGAAAAATCAATGGCGATTTTGTCCCGGAAAGATTTGAATCCGGCTATTTCCAGTCTCTTCAGCCTCATTTTCTTACTATCCTATATAAAGTCAATCTGCCTTGAAAGAAGACCAAGTCTCATCAAAATTTTATGAATACTAACAAAATAAATATACCTTGTAAAGAAAAAATATACAACTAAATGTATCCTGAAATTATAGACCACAATATATAGTATTTGTCTATATCCGAGAATAGCTTTTTGGGCCAAGACAAATATGGTATAAAGACAACTGTAAAAAGGATTCGAGGGTTCAAGTGTTTGGACAAATAGTAGAAGCATCAAACAGGATATAACCATGGATGAGGAAAAGTGGGAAGTAGCCTGCCGGGCATCCGGCATGACCAATGCAAACATAATGGCAGGAAGGCTGGAAACGGAAGGCATCCCCACCAGATTGAGATATGAAGCTGTCGGAGCCATTTACGTCATCACGATTGACGGCCTCGGTGAAGTGGAGATCATGGTTCCTGAAGGTTTACTGGATAAGGCCCGTGAGGTGTTGTCTCAATCGTATGACGACAAAGACATGGATTGGGAGGGATCATGCTGAATCGGGAGACGTATCTTTATGAACTGTCAAGGATTTCTCCTCAGAAAGATAACATTCATCCGAAAAAGTAATCTTCACTTTTCTATGATTTGATAAAGCTTTTTTTCATACAGCGAAACTATGGCCCTGGATTCTACAAATGTCTTCCCCCTGTACATGAAAATGTCAAATTCAGGGTAACATGGCTTAAATGAGACACCGGAAGACTGCAAATACTTTGCTTCAGAGGCGTTGTACGTGGGAGAACCGCAGAAAGTTGAACAAACCGTATCATTGGTATTGGCTAACACAACGGGCATATATATTTTTTTCCAATCATTTCCAGCCCGGTAATAGATCTGTCCCGCTCTTTCATTCAATATAATATTCCCTTTTTCTGTGACATAAACATTGATGTCCCTCCTGAAGGCGGAATAACCTGAGGGGAGATCTATAAAGGAGGGTGTGTTTTCCTTATTAAAGTACGCTAAAAAATGATGAATTTGCGTATCGGAATTTTTATCTGACGGGACTCCATCCATTTCCGCTAAGACTGCCACGGCATGGTCTCCATAGCACCTGAGAGATTCGGCCATCGATTTATCATCAGGGTAGACAAGTTGAGCGCCCTTTCTAATCACAGGAATATCTTTAATCGAATATTTCTTCGCACGACCGTTGAAGGTTGCATATATATATTCCCGGTCTATTTTAATGCCTATATTACATTCCTTTCCTTTCTCGCTTACAGGGACATCGGGCCGTTTTTCATATGCAATTTCTGTAAAGCCGGGATATAAGTCTTTCTTCGCTAAAACACGAATCGTTTTTGAACCCAATAAGGTAGAGAATGTGATGTCGTGTTGTCCCTCTTCCAGCTTCAATTTATAGATGTGCATTGTCCCTGATTCGTTCGATGTCAGGCGTTCCTTTCCATCGACAAAAAGACTCCCCTTGAGTCCATAATTTGTAAGATTGACACGGGACGTCTCACCATATACGTGAGATGAATGATCCACAATCCCTCCTACCCTGAAAGTGGAGAGACATGCCACATGAACTTCCATAGGCACTTCCGCATTATCTGCAGGATAAATAATATCCACAGACCTTTCCGGCCCTATTATGGAAACAAAACCTAAGACAGCCCCGCCAAGCGAAACAAGCATGGGTATAACGAAAAAGAAAATGATCCCAAGAATGAAAACTACCAGTAAGGTCTTCCCTAAATTGAATTTCTTTGAATACTCTAAATTCCTTTGCTTCATCAGGATCGCTCCTTAAAATTCTTCTGTGAGTTATTACCCCGGCAATTAAACACGTCAATTGTCATACCGGATCATTCAGTCTCCCTTTTATAAAGGGAGATTTAGAGGGATTTTGCAAAGAGAATGAAAAAATCCCCCCGGCCCCCTTTAAAAGGGGATTATCTACTACTTGACATAAACCCTTTTCTGTGTTATTATATAGCCAACTAAGATACAGGAGGCTATTATGAAACCAGTTAAATATATGACATTGCAAGAGTTTGAAGCAAAGTTCCCTGATGAGCAAAGTTGTAAAAATTATCTTGCTTCTCGTCGATGGCCTGAAAAAAAAGTTAAATGCCCTCGATGTGGGAATGAAAAAGTTTATGAACTTAGCCGTGAATTTCATTGGCAGTGTTACGAATGCGCTCCTCATGGTTATCGCTTCTCTGTACTTGTCGGTACAATCTTTGAGAATACCAACTATCCGCTCTGCACATGGTTTAAGGTTATTTATCTTATGCTTAGCAGTAAAAAGGGTATGAGTGCATTGCAGATACATAGAATGATCGGAACCGGATCGTATGCTACTGCATGGTATATGTGCCATAGAATTAGAGCGGGGCTTGGTAATATTGATTTCCGTAAGCTCATTGGTTTTGTGGAAGTTGATGAAACCTTTATCGGTGGCAAAGAGAAAAATAAGCACAAAAATAAACGTCATGGTGGACGTGGTACAGGTGGCAAAATCCCTATAATCGGTGCTGTTAGCCGAAAAGGTAAAGTTGTAGCCAAGGTTATCGAGAATGTTGATACTGCAACACTGGATGAATTTGTCAGAGAAACCGTATCTAATAAAGTAAGCTTGATTTCCACTGATGATAATTCCGGCTATCGCTATCTTTCGAGATGGTTTAAACAT
>DASPQI010000359.1:0-2290 GCA_035625045.1 Syntrophales bacterium
TCGGTATTGGCTTTGGTGTATGCTGGTATTTTAAAGACTGGCTATTCCAAATCATAACGAGACCCCTTTACCAAGTCTTACCTGAGAATAGTTTCATGATATATACCAGTCTGCCGGAGGCATTTTTCAACTACATGAAAATTTCTTTCTTTGCATCTCTCTTTCTGACGAGTCCCTTCACCCTGTATCAGCTATGGAAGTTCATATCACCCGGTCTCTATAAGTCGGAAAAGAAATATGTGATCCCCTTCGTCATTACTTCTTCTCTGCTGTTCATCGGAGGGGTTCTCTTCGGATATTTTCTTGCCCTCCCCCCGGCATTTGGCTTTTTTGTGGAATTTTCATCAGACTTCCTCAAGCCCATGTTTACGCTGCGGGAGTACCTATCTCTGGCTTTGAAACTACTGCTGGCTTTTGGACTGTCTTTTGAGCTCCCCGTCTTGATCTTTTTCATGGCCAAGATCGGAGTGGTAAATGCAAAAATGTTATCGAAAAACAGGCGATATGCCATCCTTATAATATTTATTGCTGCTGCTATCCTGACGCCTTCTCCTGACGCACTCACTCAGATCATTATGGCCATACCTTTAATAGGGCTTTACGAAATCGGTATAATTGTGGCAAAATTTGCCGTAAAGAAACAACCCAAAACCGATAATATAAAGAACACCCAAGAGGAAGCATGACATTTAAGAATAAAATATTTCATTTTAAACTCCCTGATTTTGGGACTCTATTCCTAATTATAATTCTCAGCCTCATGCTCCTGGCTATTATCGGAAGTAGTATCGTTTACTACGCCCTTCTTAAGGAGATGCCGAGTATTGCCGCCTTGAAGGACTACCGCCCCAGCATCGCCACACGGGTATATGCGGATAACAATGAACTCATTGACGAGTTTTTTATGGAAGACAGGAAAATAATTCGTCTTTCCGAGGTTCCCAAGGTGGTTATCCAGGCCTTTGTGGCCGCAGAAGATGCGAGATTTTATCAGCATACGGGTCTTGACCTGCTGAGTATTCTAAGAGCATTTTATAAGAATATCGAGGCAGGGCGCATTGTTCAGGGAGGCAGCACCATAACACAGCAGGTGGCCAAATCTCTCTATCTATCTTCAGAAAAGAGGTACATGAGAAAACTTAAAGAGGCCATATTAGCTTATAAAATAGACAAATATCTTACCAAAGATGAAATCATGAACCTCTACCTGAACCATATATATTTAGGGCACGGTACTTACGGCATTGAGGCGGCATCAGAAGGATATTTTGGTAAAAGCGCCAAATATCTGACTCTGCCTGAAGCCGCGCTTCTGGCCGGTCTCCCCAAGGCGCCCACTAGCTATTCGCCATTCCTCCATTTTGACAAAGCCCGCCAGAGGCAGGCATATGTGCTGGACAGGATGGTTGATGACGAATATATCACCCGTGTAGAGAAAGAGCGGGCGTTGGCTACACCTATCAGACTCAAATCTGTCAGACCTAAGGAAAAAATTGCCCCTTATTTTATAGAAAACGTACGAAAGTACATTATGGAAAAATACGGCAGCGAAGTTCTGTATAGGGAGGGACTTGAGGTCTATACTACGCTCAATATAGATATGCAGAAAGCGGCACGGGATGCTGTGGAAAGGGGACTTCAAGAATTAGAAGTCCGCGAAGGATATGAGAAGGGACTTGTCCAGGGTGCCCTTTTGTGTATGGAGGTGAAGACTGGCGCTATCACAGCCATGATTGGAGGCAGAGATTTCAAAAAAAGTGAATTCAATCGTGCCACCCAATCAAGGAGACAGGCGGGTTCCGCTTTTAAACCATTCATATATACAGCGGCTTTCGACAAAGGAATGACGCCATCAACTCAGATCATGGATGCACCCATCATTTATGAAGACAAGTCTTCACCAGACGGTTTCTGGAAACCAAAAAACTTTGACGGGAAATTTAATGGGCCAACTACTCTTAGAAATGCCCTTGTCCAGTCACGGAATATCATTACAATCAAAATACTGCAAGACATCGGCATTGATTACGCCGCCGATTATGCCGCCAATATGGGAATAACTTCACCACTGACAAAGAACCTTACCCTGGCGTTGGGAACTTCCGGTGTAACCCTCCAGGAAATGATCAGAGGCTATGGTGCTCTGGCAAACCAGGGTAAAAGGGTCGTTCCATTTTTTATTAAAAAAATTGTTGATCGAACAGGTCAAGTCTTTGAAGAAGCTCAGGTGACCAGTGAACAGGTTATCGACCCTCGCATCGCCTTTATTTCATCCTATGTCATGCAGGAT
>DASPQI010000360.1:0-6446 GCA_035625045.1 Syntrophales bacterium
CCTTTCAGTAATTTTACGAGCCGAATTAAAAAACGTAGAGTCAGAAGAAACTATTCCGGAAAATACACGGAACAGGGTGAGCCTGCCGGCATAAGGATCGGCAATAGTCTTAAAGACTAAAGCTGAGAATGGTTCCGATTCTTTGGGCTCTCTTACCTCAGCTTCTTCATCTTTTCCTGGTTTTTTACCGGCAATAGAGCCGCGATCCACAGGTGAAGGTAAGGCGTTGATGACCAAATCGATCAAGGTTGCGATGCCGATATTTTTCAGTGCAGACCCACACGCAACCGGGATGAGACCGCCGGATATCACCCCCTTTTTTAGGCCTATCTTCAGTTCTTCGTCACTCAACTCTCCCACGTCTAGGTACTTATCCATAAGAGATTCGTCTGATTCCGCTATATCTTCCACCATGTTTTCTCGATATTTTTCAACAGTATCTTTCATATCGGGCGGGATATCTGCCGATTTAAAGGTACCCTTAAGATCATCAAAGATAAGGGCCTTTCTGGTTGTGAGGTCTACTATCCCCTTGAATGAATCCTCTTTACCAATCGGCAGGACTACAGGTGTGGCCTTTTTACCAAGTCGGCTGTTGATGCTCTCGATCGCTTTGATAAAATCAGCCCGTTCACGGTCCATCCTGTTGATAAAAACTAATCTAGGGAGTTTGTACTCATCGGCATATTCCCATGCCTTTTCAGTCTGAAATTCGACACCGCCGACGGCATCTATAACGACAACGGCTCCATCGGTAATACGGAGACAATTCTTTGTATCATAGGCGAAATTGGAATCCCCCGGGGTGTCAAGAAGGGTTATTTTGTGTTTATCCCATTCAAAGAAATTTGTAGCTGCACTAATTGAAATATGGCGTTTTTGTTCTTCCGGCTCAAAATCCATACAGGAAGACCCGTCATCTACTCTCCCCGGCCTATCTGTTTTGCCGGCTATATAAAGAAATGACTCACAAAGAGAGGTTTTTCCTGTTGCACCGTGTCCAATAATTGCTACATTTCTAATAGAATTAGATTCATATTTTGCCATGAAAACTCCTTTCTACAGCTACCCAAAACAATTGTTCTATGTGCTTGCGGTGTGTAGCGTATTCTTCCTTGCAAAGTCAAGTCAATTTTCTCCCGGAACGACAAACACCCCTTGACTTTTGGTGAGCTTAAGTAATATCTTAGTTTTAATTATTGAAAGACCCGGTCTTATGCCGGTTTTTTTTTAAGAGGTTATGTATGTTTTTTTCTCTATTGGAAAAGGTAATAGGCAGTAAGAATGATCGTGAATTAAAGAGACTGTCTTTGATCCTTGATGAAATAAATAATCTTGAGCAATCCATGATGGCTCTAAGTGATGGAGAATTAAAAGCCAAGACGCCGTATTTTAAGGAGAGATTAAAAAGTGGCGAGGAACTTGATGATATCGTCGTGGAGGCATTTGCTGTTGCCAGAGAAGCCGCGAGACGAACTGTCTTTATGAGACCATTTGATGTTCAGGTCATCGGAGGTTTGGTACTTAATGAGGGTACGATTGCTGAAATGAAGACAGGGGAGGGTAAGACCCTGGCGGCAACCATGCCCTTATATCTGAATGCTCTGACCGGCGAAGGTTGCCACTTGGTTACCGTGAATGATTACCTGGCGAAGAGGGATGCGCAGTGGATGGGTCCTATTTACACATTCTTGGGACTGTCTGTAGGTGTAATTGTCCATGGCATGGATGATAATGAAAGAAGGAAAGCATATCAGGCCGATATAACGTACGGTACAAATAACGAATTTGGGTTTGATTACCTCCGTGACAACATGAAGTTCAGCCTCGAAGATTATGTTCAACGGGACTTTAATTATGCCATAGTTGATGAAGTTGACAGCATCCTCATCGATGAGGCGAGGACACCGCTTATAATATCCGGTCCATCAGAGGAGTCTACGGATAAGTATTATAGAATCAATCAGATAATACCAGGTTTGAGAAGAGACAAGGATTTCACTATTGATGAAAAAAGCCGTACAGTTGTCTTGACCGAAGAAGGTGTCGCACGGGTGGAGAAATATCTCAAAGTGCAGAACCTCTTTGAACCAAGGAATATGGAGCTTCTTCATCATGTAAATCAGGCATTAAAGGCCCATACACTATTTAAACGTGATGTTGATTATCTCGTAAGAGATGGTCAGGTCATTATTGTTGATGAGTTTACGGGTAGAGTGATGCCGGGTAGGAGATACAGCGATGGTCTGCATCAGGCGCTAGAGGCAAAGGAAAAAGTAAAAATAGAACGCGAAAATCAGACACTTGCATCAATAACGTTCCAAAATTACTTTAGAATGTATAAGAAACTTGCGGGGATGACGGGTACTGCCGATACCGAAGCGGCTGAATTCAAGAAGATTTACAATCTGGATGTAGTAGTCGTACCGACAAATATGCCGATGATAAGGATAGATTATCCCGATGTCATCTATAAAACTGAAGCAGAAAAATTTAATGCCGTGATCGAAGAGATCAAGGCATTGCATAAAGAAAAAAGACCAGTTCTGGTCGGAACGATATCAATTGAAAAGTCAGAGCTGTTGAGCAAATATCTATCGCGTACCGGGATCAAGCATCATGTCCTTAATGCGAAGCATCATGAAAAAGAAGCCGAAATTATCGCCCATGCCGGACAGCCTGGTATGGTGACCATATCAACAAATATGGCAGGCCGCGGGACCGATATAAAACTTGGCGATGGTGTTGCCGAACTTAGCGGGCTCCACATTCTCGGGACGGAGAGGCATGAAAGCCGACGTATTGATAATCAGCTTCGAGGCAGATCAGGCCGCCAAGGAGATATGGGCACCTCACGATTTTATCTGGCCCTGGAGGATGATCTTCTTCGAATATTCGGTGCCGAGAGGATTTCATCAATAATGGATAAGGTGGGCATGGAAGAGAACCAGCCTATAGAGCACAAGCTCATTTCAAAGGCTATTGAAAATGCGCAAAAAAGGGTCGAAGCGCATAATTTCGATATCCGCAAGCACTTATTGGAATTTGATGATGTAATGAACAGACAGAGACAGGTGATTTATGAACAGCGCAAGAGAGTGCTAAAAGGTGAGGACTTGCAGGCGGATGTGGAAGAGATGTTGGAAGAACTTGTGGAAGAAATAATACCCGAATATATTGATGAGAAAGCCCATCATGAGGATTGGAAGCTGAAGGGATTGGATGACGTCGTATTCAAACAATTTTCTTTACGATTGAACCTCGATGAAGAGGGTAGGAAGATGGGCAGGGATGCCATTGAGGAAGAAATCATTTCCAGGGTAAAGATGTTATTGAAAAATAAGGAACAGGAATACAGTAAGCCCCTTATGGAGTATCTCATGAAGGTCATCATGTTACAGTCTATTGATACGCATTGGAAGGATCATTTACTGAGTATGGACCATCTGAAGGAGGGTATTGGTCTCAGGGGATATGGTCAAAAGGACCCGGTCAGGGAATACCAGAAAGAAGGCTATGAGATGTTCATGGATATGATCCACCGTGTCAAGGAAGACACTGTGGAAAAACTGTGTATGGTACGGATCCAAAAGGAAGAAGAGGTCGAAGAGATGCAGGAACAGGCCAGTCAGGATTATGTCTTAAGCAGGGGTGAGGACATGTCAGTGCCGTCGACTGTGAAGAGAGATGCCAAAAAAGTGGGTAGGAATGATCCCTGCCCATGCGGTAGTGGGAAGAAATATAAAAAATGTTGCGGGCAGTAAGTTGCAGCAGATCATAGTAGAATATGAAATAGTCAATACAATTGAAGGTGTCTGTCTACAGACCTCATGATGGAAGGTATTCTATGATTATTGAAACGTATGAAGGTATTACCATTCCTGGCTTTACGGCAAACGGCATTCATGCCGGCATCAAGGAAAACGGCATCAAAGATCTTGCTCTGATTTATTCTACGGTGCCTGCAAGGGCCTCGGGAGTATTTACGAGGAATTGCTTTAAAGCAGCACCTGTGCTTCTGGATAAAATAAGATTAAAATCCGGCATTGCCCAGGCAGTTTTGATAAATAGCGGCAATGCCAATGCAGCAACAGGCCAAATAGGATATCAGGATGCTATTGCAATTGCTGGAAGCCTAGCAAACAAATTGAATATTGATAATGAACTTATTCTAGTGGCATCTACTGGTGTAATCGGACGCAAGCTCCCTGTAAAGAAGATCACATTTGGTATGAAGAATTTGGTTGAGGGGTTGCATTCAAATGGACTGCCGGCAGCTGCGGAGGCTATCATGACGACGGATAAGTTTCCCAAAATAGCTTACAGGAAAAGAGTTATAGGTTCAAAAGAGATTACTGTATGCGGCATTGCCAAGGGGGCAGGCATGATAGAGCCCCATATGGCGACTATGCTTGCGTTTATCATAACCGATGCATACGTAAATTATAATCTGATGAAAGCGGTTTTTAGAGAAGCTGTGGATAAGACATTTAACGCGATAACGGTGGATGGATGTACGAGTACAAATGATACTGCAATAATTTTAGCGAACGGTGTTGCCGGAAATAAAGAGATTAATGAAACATCCAGGGGTTTCTCTCCTTTTAAAGGAATGCTTTTGAATGTTATGTCTGACCTTTCACAGGCCATGGTGAGAGACGGCGAGGGGGCAACAAAGGTTATGGAGATTGTAGTCAATGGAGCTAAATCATTAAGGGATGCAAAAAAAATTGCCTATGCCATAGCTAACTCAAATCTGGTTAAAACCGCATTTTATGGTTGTGATCCTAACTGGGGTAGAATTATATCAGCAGCTGGTTCAGCCGGTGTCCGGTTTAAAGCGGATGATGTTAAGCTGCACCTTGAAGAAATTCCTGTATTTGCTAACGGGTGTGGGATTTGTGGTAATGAAAGAAAACTTTCACAGATCATGTCCAGAGAACAAATAAAGTTATCATTAAAACTGGGCATGGGGAATAAATTTTATAGACTATACGCTTCTGACCTGTCTTTTGAATATATTAAAATTAATGCACATTACCATACGTAAATACCCCCTTTTTTTCTTGCTAATTTAAAATCTTTATGTTATCTGCCAGCGGATTTCACACATCCTTCGATTGACGAGGTGTTGCTTTTAATAAAGAGTTCCCCGGACAAGAAGACAAGGATGGAGGTAAAAAAACAAAAGGAGTTAAGATATGGCGAGTATTTCTATGAAATTGTTGCTTGAGGCAGGTGTCCATTTTGGTCATCAGACCAACAAGTGGAATCCAAAGATGAAGCCCTATATTTTTGGGGCTAGAAACGGGATTTACATTATTGACCTCCAGCAGACAGTTGGGATGTTTCAGACCGCGTATGATTTTGTTATTGATCTTGTGGGAAATGGTGGAGCAGTTCTCTTTGTAGGAACGAAAAAGCAATCCCAGGAAGCTATCAAAGAAGAGGCTGAGAGGTGCGGGATGCCTTACGTCAATCAGCGATGGTTGGGTGGTATGATCACCAATTTCAGTACCATCAATAAAAGGATAGAAAGACTAAACAACCTGCGGAAAATGTTTGCTGATGAAAGCATTAAGGCCTTTCCTAAAAAAGAGATAATGAAACTTCAAAAAGAAATGAACAAACTGGAAAAAGTTTTAGGCGGTATAAAGGCAATTAAACGTCCTCCTGGGGCTCTGTTCGTAGTTGATCCGAAGAGAGAGAGTATAGCAATAAAAGAAGCACAGAAATTAAGGATTCCGATAGTCGCTATAGTAGATACAAATTGCGATCCGGATGACATCGACTATGTTATCCCGGGAAACGATGATGCTATCAGGGCGATAAAGCTGTTTGCCTCAAAGATCGCAGATGCGGTAATAGACGGGAAAAAGCGGCTGGAAGAGCAAATTCAGGCTGATACGGACAAGGAAGAACAAGCTGAAGTTCTAATGAAAACTGACGACGCGGAAGCAGACGTTCCTGAATCTGTAGAAACAAAGGATGGCATAACCGACTATGAGGAAGCTTTTGAAGGTGATATAAAACGCCATTTGAAATGAGAAATATAATTTGGAGGTAGTGTAAGTTGAGTATAACATCTGCAATGGTTAAAGAACTGAGGGATAAAACAGGCGCCGGTATAATGGATTGCAAGGAAGCCCTGAATGTTTCTATTGGGGACTTTGAGAAGGCAATTGATTATTTGCGGAAAAAAGGTATGTCGGCAGCGACCAAGAGATCGTCGAAGGCAGCTAAAGATGGTGTCATTGCCGCATATATACATATGGGAGGCAGAATCGGTGTTCTTGTGGAGGTTAACTGTGAGACAGATTTTGTCGCCAAGACGGATGATTTTCAACTGCTGGCGAAGGATCTGACAATGCATGTAGCCGCGGCAAACCCCCTGTATGTCAAACCTGAAGATATACCCCCTGATATTATAGATAGAGAGAGGGAAA
>DASPQI010000361.1:0-3769 GCA_035625045.1 Syntrophales bacterium
TGCGCGTTCAATGGCACATTTAAGAAGCGTGACGGCATCCCACGCATGACCGCCAAAATGATCTCCATCTACCTTAAAACGCTCCTTGTAGTCATTTACATAAGCAAGAAGCGACTTTTTTTGCGGATCTGATTTTGGAAGCAGATTCGCGACAATCACCCTCCCGGAAGGCAGAGTTATCCCTTCGGATGCATCACCGGCCAGTTCGATAAATTTTTTGGAAGAGACGCCGTGGCTCATGTAAAGTGGTATACTAAGTTTCAGCTGCTTGGCATTTCTCGCAACAATGGCAGGGCCCGGATTTGTCCCCCAGCAGATCAACACCTGCGCCTTACCGCCGCGTATCTTAACCAGCTGGGCCGTCATGTCTGTATCTTTTGGACCGTATGTCTCATCAGCTACGATGTTTATACCAAAATCTCTGGCACGAAGCTTCAATTGCTCCCTTCCTGACGAGCCAAAACCATCAGAAACTGTCAGAATGGCGATGTTGCTAATCTTCTGTTTTTTGAGTTGCTCATAAATACGCTCCACGGCAAGTGAATCGTTCTGGGCGGTTTTGAAGACCCATTTCTTTACCGGATCCGTAATCTTGATTCCGGCAGCACAGGAGATCAATGGGATACCCGCGGCTTCCGCAATGGGAATAACGGCCATAGTCTCACCGGTTGTGCTGGGACCGATAATAGCGCTAACTTTGTCCTCTTTGATGAGACGATTTGCCGCTTGTACCGCCTTGGTAGCGTCGCCCTGTGTATCGTAGACCACTAGTTGCAGCATACGTCCTTTGATACCGCCGCTGCTGTTAATTTTGTCAACCGTCATGCCGGCCGTGTTACGCTCCGGCTCACCCAAAAATGAAGGGGGACCGGATATCGCAAACAGGGCTCCTATCTTGATCGGCTCAGCCGCCCAGGAACTTCCCGCAACAATAGAAACAAAGCAGAGCGCAGAGATTGTCTTAAAAATTATTTTCAACATTTTGTTCCTCCTAATAAATTTCATAATAAATACTCACGCTTCTTCAGTCGGTACAAGTATAACACTTATTCTTGCAGAGGCGGAGATGGGCATGACATTCCAAAATTCATTTTTATTTTTTTAATTTTCCAAATCTAACTATCTACTACATTTGCGACTACTTACGAGATCATCAATAATAATGTCAAGGGATATTTTCCCGGTTTCATAGATCACTTATTCTCTGCTTATCCACATATTCCATTGTTTTTTTTGGACTTTCATCTTGTCTGAATGTATTTTTTATGTTATGTATCAACGCATATTTCAATATGCCAGTATCTTAATACTATCATTCATGCACAGTAAATTATGAACTAATTATAAAAAGGAGGTTAGACCATGTCATTGCTTATTGGCGGTGGTGTTTCCGTAATCATCGGACTCTTAGGACTAATTTTCTGGTTCGCTGATTTTCTTACCATGCTGAAGGGTGGACTCCCTATTGTTTTAATACTTGGCGGAATTCTTGCCGTCTATATCGGCCTCGATGAGATCCAGGACAAACTCAGGGAAGAAAGGCAACGGCAGGAAGAAAGCCTGGCAAAGGCTAAGGAGGAAATCGAAATGGTCAAGGCCCAGGCTGAACAGTACAGAGAAGAACTCGAAAAGCTGAAGGAAGAGTCAAGAAAAAAAGAATAAAGAATGCAAAGAAAAAAATCCATTCTGAATTTCATTTAATTGCAAAAAAGGATTCGAGGGTCCAAGGATCCAAGGGCTGAAATATTTCTTATCTAATGATTTTATCTATAAAAATACAGGCACAATTGATATGATTTCTGCCAAATCTTTCAATCCTTGTAGCTTCTTACCACTTCACTCGAATCCTCTGCCCCTTGAATCCTGAGAAGATAGCAATTTTTTCGGAGATAAACCAAATTGGCAAGCCTCACAATTAAAAAGGGCCCGTGATATGGGCCCCTTTTGTTAAATCAAGAATGAATCTTTAATTCCGCTTGTTCCTTTTAGTCACATTCCTTTTACTGATCGAGCGGAATTCGCATCGTAAAGAATGATCTCCAGACAAATATCAGAGCAATCAGGAAGAATACGATGCCTACGATTCCAGCGCTCCCTCTCATCCCGGGGGCGATAGCAATCTCCATTGCCAGAAGCCCGAACAGTGTTGTGAATTTGATGATAGGGTTCAAGGCAACCGAAGATGTATCCTTGAAGGGATCGCCGACAGTGTCGCCGATAACGGCAGCCGCGTGCAAGGGCGTTCCCTTTTGTTTCAGATCAACTTCAACGACCTTCTTGGCATTGTCCCAGCACCCGCCGGCATTGGCCATGAAAATCGCCTGGAAGAGACCAAATACGGCGATAGAAATCAGGTAGCTGATAAAGAAGGACGCGGCCTCGGGGCCGGAAACAGGTGCAGAGAAGAATGCAAAGGCAAGGGCGAAGCAGAATATCGCGATGAAGATATTGAACATACCCTTCTGCGCATACTGTGTGCAGATCTTGACGACTTCCTTCGAGCTCTCTGTGGAGGCGCTGAGGCTCGCTGCGTCATCAAGCTTGATGTTCCGCTTGATATACTGGACAGCTCTATAAGCGCCGGTTGTTACGGCCTGTGTGGATGCACCGGTGAACCAGTAAATAACGGCTCCACCGCAGAGGAATCCGAGCAGCGTGTAGGGATTCAGCAGGTTCAGGATCATCTCCGGTTGGATTCCCAGGGCCTTTCGGAGCAGAAGTATCAGGGAGAAGATCATGGTCGTGGCTCCGACGACGGCTGTACCTATCAGAACCGGTTTGGCTGTCGCCTTGAAGGTGTTACCGCAGCTGTCATTCTCTTCCAGGTAGTGCTTGGCCACATCCATACGGGGCTTGAATCCGAAATCCTTTTCGATTTCTTTTTCAACATTCGGAATAGTATCGATCAAGGACAGCTCATAAATGGACTGGGCATTGTCCGTAACCGGACCATAACTATCTACTGCTATTGTTACAGGACCCATTCCGAGGAAACCGAAGGCCACAAGACCGAACGCGAAGACCGATGAATATTCCATAAAGCTGGATAGACCCATAGTGCTGGTATAATAGGCGACAAACATCAGACCGAATATGGAAATGCCGAGCCAGAAGGCGCTAAAGTTACCGGCGACAAACCCGGAGAGGATATCAAGAGAGGGACCGCCCTCCCGTGCCGCAGTGACCACCTCGGCACAGTGCTTGGATTTCGAGCTCGTGAATACTTTGACGAGCTCTGGGATCAGCGCCGCGGCGAGGGTTCCACAGCTGATGATAATCGAAAGCTTGAACCACAAGTTATCAGGGTAATGGCCAAGCTGCCATTTGCTGACAGCGAAGGTCACAATGATCGAAATGATGGATGTAATCCAGACGAGTGATGTCAAAGAGGCCTCGAAGTTAACCTTTTCCTTATCCCCCATGACCGCAGTTGAGACGACCTTGTTAATGAAGTATGAGCCGATCGAGGTGATGATCATCAGTATACGCATAATGAAGATCCAGACAAGGAGTTCCGCCTGATATTGCGGAAATGCGGCGAGGACGATGAAGCTGATCAGGGCGACACCGGTAACGCCGTATGTTTCAAACCCGTCGGCTGTGGGTCCTACACTGTCACCTGCATTGTCTCCGGTACAGTCGGCTATGACACCAGGGTTTCTGGGATCATCCTCTTTTATTGTGAAGACGATCTTCATGAGGTCGGACCCGATGTCGGCAATCTTCGTGAAGATACCGCCGCAGATACGCAGCGCGCTAGCGCCAAGCG
>DASPQI010000362.1:0-3351 GCA_035625045.1 Syntrophales bacterium
TAAATATGTTTTTAAATATTCTTAACTTATTGTAATATATAATTATTTAATTCTACATAATATTTCATACGATTTAAAAATGAATGGCGTAAAAATTGCTTATTTAATAAGCTGTTTTTTCCATTCTGATAAAGTTTTTAAGATACTTTAAAAACTATAGCTGACAATATCATTATGACGGAAAAATGACGGAAACGAAATAGTATATCCTCCCAATAAGAAAATATCGACTTCCTACGAGAGCATTGCCGGATTCGAAGACGTCATAAATAAAATAAAGGGGGTAGGGAAGAGATGAACAGGTTATTGCTTTATTTCGCATGCGTCATCGTATTATTGGTAGTACCTGCGGCTGTCTTTGCCGCGGGCGCTCATGATGGTTTGAGCTGCACGGGTTGTCATGCGCTCCACACTGCAAAGGAAAGTATGTTCATATTTGCTGTAGAACCAAATAAAAAGGAAATCAATCCCAGGACCAAGCAGGCATATTCCGGCATCAGCGCTCTCTGCTTAGGCTGTCACCAAACTCCGGAAAAAGGTGGACAAGGGATGACCCCAATTAGCTCACATATGAGCCATCCGTTTGGTCTCAGCTCGATAAACCCAAAAATCGCGCGCGTTGCTCCGGACTTGCTGAGAGATGGGAAATTCGAATGCGTGAGCTGCCATGATCCGCATCCTTCGAATACAAATTACAAGTATTTGAGGATCGATACGGCGAATGGTTCCAAGATGGAAAACTTCTGTGCCACTTGTCATCCCATGAAGGCTGATCCAAAAACAGCAGCCGCGAAGGTAAGCTCTTTCAGCAGCATGGATGAGCGTAGCTACGCAAAATCTGCACCGGTGAATGCACCGCACGACGTAACTGTATCTCCAAACACTAATAAACCGTAACGCTTGGGAGTCTGTTGGACGCGCTGAACCGGACGAAAGTCAAGTCCAACAGACTCCTAGCTTCAATCGCGCAAATTTTGTCTTCATTCCTCTCCCGAAAGCTTTTACCCGGCGACAGTCTATACCAAACTCTCTATCTCATCCGCTCAGCTGGAGAATTTTTACCGTCCCCGTATTTTAATAATTCCTCTTCGGCTGAGGATATTGGACCATTATCTCAAGTATAATATTAGAGAAGAAGATTACCAGCCTCTGGTAGATGGAGGTCTAAGATCGTTCTGCCTTAACGCACCTGCAGTAGGGGGCTCGTTTGTTCTGAGTTCTTGTAGGATGGCTGGTTCCCTGATATATTACCGGATTGTCGGTAACGTGTGGGATGTTTGAGACGTAATGCGACAATAGCGCTTAGAAAAAAATTCCAGGATGGAACTTGACAAAACCCTCTTCATGGGAGTTGGACTTTGTCTGGGAAAATCCACATCGGTTGTTCGTAAATTTTATTTTATCGTACAAATTGGTCTTTGCGACAAAGGTTCACCGTCTCCGCGAACAGGCCTGCAATAAACATTATTTTTTACAGTATCTCAAGTCTTATGAAATAGAAATTGTTCTTATTGCGGTCACTGGACAGAAAGCAAATTATTATCTCGATCAGCGATCTGAACACCTTATTATCAATTGATAATCTATAAATACATTTTCTCGATGTCAATGTTACCGTGAGTATCGCTTAGCATCTTGTAGGAACATATGCGATTCAGTCCGAAAATATCAGGAATATTAAACCAGTTAAACTGATTTCTTATGATATGATCGCATAGAATTCTCAAATCCTGTGCTGCTCCTGAAATTGGATTAGCACAATGATAATATGAGGCCACATTCAACTTTGAAGTGCAACAAATGAGCGAGCTACTTCCAACGGTGTTTTAAAGCCCAGACATTTTCTGGGTCGGTCGTTAATTAGCTTCTCGATCTTTTTGATTTAATCTTTGTCAATCTTTCTGAAATCGGTACCCTTTGGCAAGTAGCGACGGATGAGGCCATTTATCTGCTCATGTATCTGGAATTTATAGAATGTAATATGGCATGGAATATTTCGGATTTGTTAAAAAATGCACCTGAAGAGGTGTTGACTTTTCCGGTTGATTGATATAGTATGATCCCGACAAAAAGTTGTTGAAAAATCTTTTAATTATTGGATTTGCTCTTGACGGCTCACTTCAGTCACAAAAATGTGATCGATGGGAAAACAATGTTTCTGGTTTTAACCAGAAATGTTATCGTTACAAGGGGATCATCAATTTTATTTCAAATTCAATATCTCATTATAAAATGTCATTAAAGGTTCCTGGGCCTCCTTATGAGTTGAAATATGTTTTCAATGTCAGCAGAAAATTCCGGCTACTAAATATATCACTATATTGCAGGATGAACGAGTTCGTGTGCATTGTGAAAACTACCTTGACAGGAAGGGGTGGACAGAGATAAGCTATACTTAATACTTACGTCTACAATTACCCGATCTGGAACGTCAGCAAGATGATGACGGCAGCATGACATTTTCCCCGTGAGTAGACGTGTTTTAAGCTCTTCAATTACTCTTTGGGGGAATATTGATAATGCGTGGAATTCTACTATTACTTATTTATCATGATAAAAAGATATTTTTATGATGAACCATTGTGTAATATTCGGCATTCTCGTGAAAGCTTCTCTTGAGAAAACAAAACGAAGCGAACATTCTCCCCCGTGATATTTGAATTTGCAGGGAGGGTAATTATTATCAATGCTGCATCGCTTTGTGAGCTTCTTTCTATACCGGGCAAGTTGAATATGCACCAGGGTATAATATTTCCCCCAGTTCATAGTTGGGTCTAGAGGGACGCGTTTTGATGATCGTGATGATCATGTAAAAGAAGGAAGCTTAACAGTGGATGCTTCACGATATTACAACGGCGGCGGTAAATTCGCATAATGAAAGAACTCTCATTTTGTACAGATAAAAAATTACGCGTATGCTCATGGGAAAAAGAGATCGCAGAATTTACGGGACGACCTGCATCTCTAACGATGGGAAGTAAATATTATGAGATCTTCCCTCGCATGGTTGTGAACAAGAAGGACGCGATTGCCAGGGCCATAGAGACGAAGAAGACCCTGACACTAAAAAAATATTCATTTCCTTGTATTGCTGGTAGTTTTCAGGCGGATATAAAAATAAAGCCGAAGAAATCTGCCTCCGATTCCATTGAGATGGTAGAAGTCGCCATTTACCCTTTTTCAACGTGTGAGATGGCTCAGAAACTGCAGCAATCGCAGAAGCTCATCGACATCGGGAAAATAGCGTCCACGCTGGCTCACGGCGTGAGAAATCCCCTGAATGCCATTAAAGGCGCGGTAGTCTATCTCAGTGAAAAGTACAGCCATGAGGCGCCGCTGGTCGAATTTACC
>DASPQI010000363.1:0-7144 GCA_035625045.1 Syntrophales bacterium
GTCATGGTCATAGCCACTCTTCCAGAAGAAAAGCTCGTTTTGCGGGATGTCAAGCTTCTTTACAAGTCCTTCACTGATTTGGGTATGGGGCCGCATGGTCTGCTCCAGACTTGAACTGGGGATCTGATAGATATAGAAGCCTTGTGTATCTAGATAGGCGAATTTTCGAGCGCCAAGCTTACGTCGCAAATAATCAACACTGCCGGTGGAAACCTCGCCAGCATTGAGCCAACCATTAAGACCAACTATGATATAAGGAGCGGTCAGTCGCGGCTGTTCTAACATTACAAGATGACTGTCCATGCTGTCACCCCCTATCTGTATGGTATTGCCTTACTCATATTGACACGTCTGTCCATCGTACCTACATCATTTTTGTTTCTTAGGGTATCCAACCGATTGCGCCAGAATGATCCTCTGATCCGGTCGCAAGCCCATGACTTTTGCCAGGGCTATCCTATCTATTCCGGCACGTATAACCGTCGATAATCCTTCGGAGGCACAATAAAGATAAACATTCTCGCTTATGAACCCAGTGCCAGCTGCTGCGTATATAAGTTTAACCTCATCTGACAATGAACTCATTTTGGAATAATCTGCCACATAAATAAGATTCACAGCAGCATCTTTTACATATGCCTGTATCCCGGTCAGTCCTCTAATATCTCCTGCTAATATTGGTTTCAAAAGATCAGATTTTGCATCATAGAGGTAGAGACCGGTGGCAGTTGCAACATATATGTCAATCTCCTGCCGATTATTTGCAGAAGGTGCAGTACGTTTGCCAGACTCAGGACGGTTGATCCCGAATGCCGCCCAGAGCATGTTAGAAAGAATGTTCACCGGCAATGACTCTGAACTGAATGCTCGTGAAGAATTTCTCTTTGCCAAAAGCTGCATCAAAGGATTGCTATCCATTTGGGGCTTAGAAAGTTGAATGGGTTTTTGTTCTTCTGCCAAAACTGTATTCTTGGGCACAGGCAAGATCGCAATTAAAAAAATAAAGATAAAACAAATGGCTGCCACTCGTAAAAGATTTCTTTTGATTACTTTCATATTCATATGCATAACCTCCTCATGATGATTTAGTCATAAGATCATGAAACATTCTAGATCATAGTTCCAATGTTTATTAATTATACCAGTTGAAATCTTGTATGGATAGCATTAATGAGATAAACAACGATTCAGGAAAAAACTATCTGAAAAAATCCTATCATTATATGAGCGGTGAAACACCAGGTTCGCACAAAGGGCGGTAGATTTAGCCATTCTGAAAAAACGATGATTTATAAATTTAATAATACGCCTAGAAGCTTTAGCCTAGGTCAACATATAAATATTCAGTAGTTCTATTTCATAAAAGCAGTTTGAAAGCCCCGCTTGGTTAGTGCATATTACTGTGGGGATATAAGAGATTCTAAGTCTGTGCTTCAAGAATGCTTTTCAAGTTGCTAAGACTCTTCTTTGTCTCCTTCCGCGTTGAGCTTACCACCATCGGCGAAAACAGCTTGAGAAACCCACCTACTTTGATATCGTACACGATGGTAACCTTTATATATCCTTCAATGGGGTCATAGGTTACGTGCTCTTCAATGGTCATGCCCCCGCAGGTAATATTCTTACTCCACTTCCTATTTAGCTCGTATTCCGAGGTCTTTGCAGTCCACTTCATACTGAGGCCCATCATACGGCTGATCCCTTCGAACGTGGTGCCGACACGCGCGTCAGTCATGTAGGTGAACACCTTGTCAAGTGGACGCTTGATCTCCACAGTTTCTTCGATTCTTGCCATATAGCCATCCCTCCTTAGAAAATGATTTAGATATCTCCTACGTTGACAATATTATAAAGTGAGACTGACCCGTTACCAGAAACAAGAATGAGCAGCAAGAAGTATAATTTCTTCATAGCATATCCTTTTGTGTAAAATACAAAACCCCGCTCTCTCTTGAGTAGCGGGGTTTCAACAATCTCTTCATGGCACCACCCTTACAATAAGGGTTCAGATTAATTGTTAACCTTTTGACGATGCCCTATAAAATTTTTTTGCTCCTAATTCTTTGAAAAGTCAAGAGACAAATTTTATTGATAACCATTAAAAGGAGGTATAGCAGGAAGTGCTCGAAGAAAATATCGAGTTTACATGTAGACCTCTAACTTTTTAAATTGCTATTCTTGTAAAAAAATCGCAAAATCGTCGAACCTCTTTACAATTTCAAGATAACTGCATATGTTACTAAAATTATAGATATAATTTACCATTATCATTTATCTATCAATTGATAAATGTTGGTCTTGTTTACAACATTGTTGTTTAGATGTTACTCTTAAAATAACAAAACCAATTGAAATCAATTAGTTAGTACATTGGCATTATATATGCGAACGTATTTTTGGTTAAAGTATTCTTGATATTGTTAGATGGTTTTGTTCCATATACTGGAAGCCTTTTTTCCTAAGGAGGAAGTTATGAAAAGACTATCTTTTATTATAGTGTTCGCAACTATTATGGTATATTCAACACCAGTTTTTGGCGATCAGAGCCATGTTGGCGGTCCAACTGAAAACAAAGTCAAATCGGATAACTCATGTACGTCGAACTTGGCAACGAATCCTGCGAAGCAATCACTGGATAACCCCTGTCAGTCAACTTCTAATCCATCTCACTCAAATCCACAAAACTGCACTGGGAAACAATCATCTCAACCGCAGAATTGCACTGGAGGACAATCATCCCAAACCCATAATCCCACAAGGGCATGTTCACCATCATATAGCCAACATAATACTTCCCCCGGGAGGAGCTGCACTAGTCACGCCCCCGGAAAATGATAACAACAAGGGAAACAGCACCAACAGTACTACATTTGGACCACAGAAATTGTCCACTGCCAATATGAGCAAAGCTCAAAGCAAAAAATGATTATTTTCTCGGCTGCTGGTTGGTGATCCGGTCCAGGCACTGCTGGACCGGTTTTGGAAGAATCAAAATAAGAAATAAAATATAAGGTTCATATTATTAACTTCTGCCAGCAAGTTTTAAGATCACCATGGGACCGTCAGGAATCACGGCCCAGCGGGCATTCGGGCCATGTTTCTCAAGGAGCGTCTGAATTGTCTCCGGGATAGACTTCACGGGGTGCAGGTGATACTTTTTGACTTCCTCGGTTGTTAATCCGTCCGTATAAATCCACACGTCTCTGTCCAGCATAATCTGATATGTCTCCTGGGCGCACCACTGGTCAGGAATAAAGAAGTCTTTCTGCATAAGCCGGCATATGAACGAGCTGGGAGAGTCCACCATATTGAGGATTTCTTTATACTCAGGGCTCCCGGCGCCTTCATTGCAGCAACTGGCAATAATAATATCTCCCTGCGGTTTCACTACTGTGGCTGCCCCGGTAATCCCCTTGACCGTCTGATAGAAGTTGAGGTCGAGCGGTGCGCCGGAATTCGTAGTCACGATAAAGTCGAGCAGCGCATCAACTTCACGCACGCAGTGCCGGGCAAGAAAGTCGCATCCGATGAGATGCGCCTTCACAGGATGGCCGGAAAAAACTCCCGTCACTTCTTTTTTCGTATTCAGGGTGACGTTCACGACAAAGTCAGCGCCGGCTTTCTCCATGATTTCCAGCCCTGCCTCGTGGAAGAGATTCCCCTCGAGCATCCCGTATTCGGTACTAGGGTGCGCAATCATCTCCGGGCCGTGCATAAATTCGAGGGTCTCAATGGAAGAGATGCCCGGCAGGATGGATTTCCGGCCGCCGGAATAGCCTGCCCACATGTGGGGTTCTATAAAACCTGTGAGAATTTTCAAGTCCGCGTTGACATAAAGGCGATTCACCAGGGCGGGAACCTTTCCTTGAATCTTCCCGACCTCTACCATGTCCTCACGATTCTTTGAGAAGTGATCGACAACCTTGTAAAGATTGGCAATATCCGGTCCGACGAGCCGGATATGCTCCTCTTTTGTCGACGGCCTGTGTATCCCTGTAGAAATAAGTATGGTGATTTCTGAGCGGGGTATCCCTGCGGCCTCGATGATTTTGAGAAGCGGAGGAAGAATAAAAGTATTAGGAACGGGGCGGGTGATGTCGCTGACGACGATGCAGGCATTCTTCCTTCCCCGCGCGACATCGTCCAGGGGTTTTGATTCAATGGGCTTCCGGTAACTTTCCGCGATTTTTCCCGCAGGATCTTTTATTGGCTCGGGATCAGACGGTGTAAGAATACCGATAAAGCCTGGCGTCTTTTTAATTTCCAGCGGAATACCTTTTTTGCCGTACTTCAATAATACTTTCATATGTCCTTCCTTTTTCCTACATCATCGACTATGCATCGAAGATCTTGCCGGGGTTGAGGATGGTGTTTGGATCAAGCGCCCGCTTTATAGACCGCAGCACGTCCAGGTATTCCTCGGAGACCACAAGGGGCATGTACTTCTTACGCTTGTGTCCGATGCCATGCTCACCGGAGATCATGCCGCCCAGGCGGTGCGTGATCTTGTAGAGATCGGTGAGTATCTTGGGCACTGTATCACGCCACTTTTCAAGTGTCCATGCGGGATTCATAACCGGCGTGGCATGGAGGTTTCCGTCACCGGCATGCCCGTAGCAGGGAATGCTTACGTCGTATTTTTTCGAAAGCAACTTGAGTTCGCGAACCATCTCCGGGATTGCCGCGATCGGCACCACCACATCTTCCAGGCTCTGGTGGGGTGAGATCACCTTGAACGCTTCGGCGATGTTCTTACGCACTTTCCATATCCGCTGGCTCGTGGTGTAGTTGTCGGCAACGTAAACCTCAATGGCGCCGCTTGCCAGGCACAACTCGCCGATGGCCTCGTATTCCCGCTCCACCTGGTCGGCGTTGGGTCCGTCCACCGTAATCAGCAGCATGGCCTCAGCCTTCTGGTAGGGTATGGACTCGTTGAGGTACTGGCAGGTGCCCTGTACGGATGTCTTGTCCATGAACTCGATGGCGGTGGGGATGATGCCGCCTGTCGTCATGATCTTTGGCACCGCCGCGATGGCCTCGTCCGGCGTCTTGAACAGGCACAACAGATCGGCATTGGCCTTGGGAAGCGGCATGAGCCTGAGGGTGATCTTGGTGAAAACACCGAGCGTGCCCTCCGATCCCACCATGAGCTGGATGATGTTGTATCCCGTGACGTCCTTGACCAGCTTTCCACCCAGGTTGATAATCTTGCCTGTTGGTGTGACGATCTCCAGGCCGATGACGTAACGCGCGGTAACGCCGTACTTGACGGCCTTGCCGCCGCCGGCGTTCTCCGCCACGTTACCGCCGATATAGCAAGTTTCCAGACTCATAGGATAACCCGCGTAGAACAGGCCATCACCCTTAATCAGATCATTGATCTCGTTGGTGACCACACCGGGCTCAACAGTGATGGTCATATTCATGCGGTCATACTCGATGACCTTGTTCATGCGGTCCATCAGCATGACAACGCCGCCGTGTAGAGGGACTGCACCTCCGGATAACCCGCTTCCCGCTCCACGGGGAGTGACCGGAATATTGTTCTTGTTCGCCCACTTCAGGATGGATGCCACTTCCTTCGCTGTTTCCGGCCTCACCAGGGCTTCGGGCATGTGTGCGTACTGGGTCTCAGCCACCTCATCGTGAGAATAGGGTTCAAGTTTTTCCTCGTCGCCATAGATGACGTATTTCTCACCAACTATCTTCGCGAGTTCGGCGGCAAGCGCCGCTGTCACGGGTTTATAAGACATTTTCTTATTTTTGGTTTTTTGTACAGAGTTTTTTGCTGTCATAGGATCATCCTCGCGGGAAAATTTTCTGTTCATAAACACGACCGGGCCTGCCTGATCTTCTCCGTCAACACGGGAACGACATCAAAGAGATTGCCTACGATGCCGATGTTGGCCACACGGAAGATCTGGGCGTCCGGGTCACTGTTGATTGCCACTATATTCTCACTGGTCTGCATGCCGGCCAGGTGCTGGATGGAACCGCTGATGCCCACGGCCACGTAGAGCTTGGGGGTAACCGTCTTACCTGAAAGCCCGACCTGATGCGGATAACTCAGCCAGCCGCGGTCAATAACTTCCCGCGACGCACCCAGGGCGCACTCCATCGCATCCACCAGAGGCTTGATGACCTTGAGGTTCTCACCTTTCTTTATGCCCCGACCCACAGAAACAATAGTGTCGGCATCGGCCAGACCATGTTCATCCTGGCTTTTTACAAAATCGAGACGCTTAATGCGGCTTGCGAGCAGTTGCGACGGCGCGTCCAGGTGTTCAACCGCGCCTACACGGCCGGTTTGGCGAGGCGCGGGCCTGGTTGATCGCGGGCGGACTGTCGCCATCTGTGGACTGTGTTTCGGCGTCTTGATTGTTGCCAGGATGTTACCGCCGATCGCAGGGCGTGTCTGCAAGAGTAATCCGGTTTCGTCCTCTATCTCCAGCACGGTACAGTCAGCCGTCAATCCTGCATCGGCCTTGATCGCCACGTACGGCATGAGCGTCCTGCCGGTGGAGGTCGCCCCGGCGATAATGATTTCCGGGCGGTACTTGTTGATCATGTGCAGCATACACGCGGCATAGGGCTCGACAAGGAAATGTTCCAGCGCGGGCGCTTCCATTGCGAGCACGCGGTCGGCACCGCGCTCTATCAGCTCCTGCATGTCGCCTTTGTTTATTTTGTTTCCGAAGATGATCGCCGTCAGCTCCGTCCGGCGCTTGTCCGCCAGCTCTCTCCCACGGGTAAGCAGTTCGTGGCTTATGCGCTGTACTCTTCCGGCGGCTTGTTCAGCCAGTATCCAGATGCCTTTATGTTCCATAGTGTGCTCCATTTTATAATTTTAGTTAGATCAATTCATTTGTCCGCAGGTACTCGACCACCCTGTCCACCGCCGTCTGAATGGCCTGTTCGTCGAGGGCAAAAAGTTTCTCGCAATTACGGGCCACGGTGGGGCGTAATATCTTGACGACCCGTGTCGGCGAACCGTTGAGTCCGAGCTTGTCGGCATCTACTGTCAGCTGCGCCGCACCCCAGACGGGCAGGTCTACTTTCTTGGCCTTCTGCTTGCCGCGCAGCGTCGGCAGGCGGGGGTCCGCCACTTCCTTGACTACGGTAAGGACGGCAGGCAACTGAACCT
>DASPQI010000364.1:0-5036 GCA_035625045.1 Syntrophales bacterium
CGCAGTATGCCTGTTATACCACTGCTCATAAATGGTAACATCACGCAATCGAAAATCCGCACTCAAATCGACAACCTTTTTACCAGCCTCCAAAAAAATTGGCACGACACACATGGAAATGCCATGGGGGAGGGCCAAAAAAATAACGTCTGCCAGCTTTGCGACATCATCCGGAGATGCATTGATAAAGGCAAGATCGGTTAGCCCAACAAATACAGGATAAATATCGGAAACTGGAACTCCATTATACCGCCTTGATGTTACTGCTATGATTTCAAAGTACGGATGTCCAAGCAGTAATCTAAGAAGCTCCTGCCCCGTGTAACCACTTGCGCCATATATACCTACTTTAAGCATATCAGTACCTTTACCTTCGAAGTCAAAGCAAAAAATGTATTTTAATACATAAAATCAACTCATTTTGCTTAAGGCTTCTTATACAATAAAACGCCAAAAAAAAGGAGGCCAAGAAGCCTCCTTCAGACATATTATCTTTTTGAAAACTGGAAACGCTTCCTAGCTCCCGGCTGGCCATATTTTTTTCTTTCCTTAATACGCGAATCTCTCGTTAAGAATCCCGCTCTTTTAAGAACAGAACGCCATTCCATGTCGTATTCAACAAGTGTTTTAGCTATGCCATGTTTTATAGCTCCCGCCTGACCGGCTATACCGCCGCCTGACACATTTACAAAAAAATCAAACTTATTCGCTGCCCCGACAATTTCAAGAGGTTGCATTATGAGCATCTTAAGGCTATCCCTTGTAAAATAGTCATCAAAATTCCTTTTATTGACTGTCAGCTTCCCAGTGCCTTCCTTCATATATACCCTAGCTATGGCATACTTTCTTTTTCCTGTGGCGTAAAAACGTTTTTCCATTAAATTTTTCTCCCCATTAAGATCCTAATATGAGAATTTTATTTAGCATCCCATATAACTGTTCAAAGAAACCATATTTATTATATCTTTATTACTTCGGGGCACTGGGCTTCGTGCGGGTGATCACTTCCCGAATAAATCTTAAGCTTTTTCAGCATATTCCTCCCCAATGAATTTTTCGGGAGCATTCCCCTGACTGCATAGAGTAAAACTTTCTCAGGATTGTCTTTTAATAACTTCCCCGCGTATGTCTTCTTCAACCCCCCGGGGTAACCAGAATGATGGTAATAGACTTTGTCCGATATTTTCTTACCTGTAAGGGAAACCTGACCGGCATTAACAACAATCACGAAGTCACCTGTATCCACATAGGGTGTATAGATGGGTTTATGCTTACCCCTCAGACGTCTTGCTATCTCACTGGCAAGTCTCCCCAGAATATGTCCTTGAGCATCGATAAGATACCAGTTTCTTGTAATGTCATCTTTTCTCGCATTATATGTCTTCATAAAGCCACCTAAATATGAAATAACAAAGAAAGTTACAAAATTTTTCAATATTTGTCAAGAAAAAACATGCAGCTTGGAACAATTTGATTTACATAACATTACTGGACTCCAAATTTACCAAGCCCAGTAAGCGAGAAGTTCAGCATAACACTTTTATCATTATAAGTTTGAGAATACTTTACCCCAATGCTCCAGCACTGCTTGTGATAGTCTAGACCAATAGTATTTTCTACGTTTTGACTATTTAATTCGTCTTGTCTTACAACATATAGTAAATTTATAGATTTTGTAATAACAGCCTTAAGGGAAAGGTTAACTTCTTCGACAGGAGCTGCAGTATATAAATAGGGGTAAAAGGCTATGTTAACGGCGGAAGCGTTTATTCCATTAATAGTCGGAAAACGATAGCTGGTGTATCGATACCCTACAGATGCTGTATCTCCCCGCGAGTCACTAATGTTCAAATCGTATTGGGCTTGATCCCAACTAATTGAATATAAATTAAGTTTATTACGTGCTGAAAACGAAAGATATTTAAAAGGCTTGAAATCAAGTTCAATATCAACATCACTTAGCTTTTGGCCAGTCACATTATTGAAATCATATGTCTGGGATAGTTTTAAGCGGAGTAATTCGAGGTAACTAGTCATACCCCCCTTGTCCTTCATTTTAGCCAAAAATGTGTTAGTCAGTGAGTATGTTAAGGTATTTTGTTCAGGTATCAATGTCACAAAAGTAGGAATATTATTCTGATTGACATTGGGAATATAGGTATATGTTAATTCTGGCTCTATACTATGCCGTATTTTCTCGATATCCTGGCCGTCTATATTGAATACTCTCGAGATCTCAGTCTTAGCGTCAAACCCGGCAGTGTACATAATCCTATGATCATAATTATCTTGAACTGCAGAGATATCGTCAGTCCGATCCCATAAAGTCTCCTTTATTCCTATCTGAGGTGTAATTTTGAGATAGTCCCCCATGCGCAGTGGCAATGTCAGAACTGGCTGAACATCGAAAAGATGTCCCTTTTCTCCTCCACCAGAATAGAAATAATCGTAAGTAGCATCAAACTCTAAATTAAGGGGAGAGCCAAAGAGGGGACGCTTTATCCCTTTAAGGGTAATTTCAGGATATTTCTGTAGAGTCAAGTCATTTGAACCTCCTGAAAGATCATCAGTGTAGCTGACAAGGGCAGTCAAGTTGTACAATTGCCAATTTTTAACCAGACGCGCCGTTGAATTAAGAGAGCCAAGAGTTTGATCAGCGAAAAAAGAAACTTTGCTAAATTTCTCTGTAACATTTGTCGAATAGTTATCTAGATAATAGTTATGCGTGTTAAAATCTTTTAAATACCAGTTATCCGAAATCTTTACGATATCAGTTCTAAAATAAAATGAAGGGTCGAAGGTAGTCTCGTGATTCAGAAAGTAGGACCATCTCTTATGATCGGACTCCCAGTCCCTGCTTATATTTCCCACTGCTTCATTAGCGCGCCAATTATCATTCATAAAGTCACCGTAAAAGGTGCCAAAGGAATTATTACCCATGAAGTATCTGAATTCAATCCCCTCTTTAAATCCCCTTTTATCCATATAGCGCTGAAAAAATGTCGCATCTGCGCTTTCTGAAATGGCCCAATAAAAGGGAATCTCTATATCCCAGCCCAATTTATTTTCGGAATAGTTAAGATAGGGAAAGAGGAAACCTGATTGTCTGGTTGTCTTCGCGGGAAACAGCAAATAGGGACTATAAAAAACGGGGACGTTATTAGCCAGAAACTCAGCATTTTTAAGGGTACCATACCCGTCAATAGTTACATCCAGTTCTTTACCCAAAAATCGCCAAGCTGGTGAATCCCCGTCACAGGTTGTTGCAGTGGCGTCTTTCACAAAGTATGTCGCCTCACCTTTTTTTTCAATTCTGGATCCCGATATATAAAAATGATTCTTCTCAAGAAACATCTTGCCGTTATAGGCAACACCTGTCTTGGATTCAACATTGAATTCCACTTTGTCACCCTCGAGGATATCGTTGTCGCTCACGATCATGACAGACCCTTCCGCAGTCGCATCGCTCGTTGTTTTGTTCAAGGCCACAGATTCAGCCATGAGGATCCCACCGGCATAAGTTATAACAACATTTCCTTTTGCGTAATAGGTATCGACGTTCTGGTCATAGGAAATACTTTCCGCTTCAATTGTCACTGGTCCCTTGGTAGCATCAATTTCCGCAGCAATTAAATCGTATACCGGAATAAACCAGAGAAGAAATATTAAACCGACTTTCAGCGGCAGTCGGCCCTTCTTATAAATAAATGGTGTCTTCATCTCTGCTTAATAAGGGATTCCCCACAACCTCAAAAGGTTTAAGCTCTGCACAAACCAAATTCCACGCATCAAACCTGTTACTGATGAACGATGGATTTATTCAGCTTGCAAAGTGTTCCACAGAGTACAAACGCAATATTCTGAATCCAGCCAGAGACCATTTCACAAGCCTCAATTTATAATTTGGGGTTTATTACTCGATGTTGAAAATGCCCGCTTAATCTCACCAACAAGATATAGAGAACCTGTTATACAGATGAGATCATCCGGATCGGCCATGGACAATGCCCGCTTTAGGGCTTCATGAGAGTTTCCTATGACCTCGACTCGCTTTCGGTACGATTGCGCAGCCTTCATCATTATCTCCGGAGGCATAGTTCTGGCTGTATCCGGTTTTGTAATAACCAGGCAATCCGAAAGGGGAACCAGCTTTTTCAACATTGTTTTGTAGTCCTTATCGTTTAGAACACCAAAGATCAGGATTAACCTTCGATAGGCAAATTCCTCCTTCAATGCCCTGGAAAGGATAGTGGCACCATCTGCGTTATGAGCACCATCTACAATGACCATAGGTTTTTGCTGAAGGACCTCTAAACGACCCTCCCATCGCACATCCCGAATACCAGCAAAAACGGCGTCGTCGTTAACTTTAAAGCCCCTGGATGCTATATATTCTGTGACACCGAGAGCAACTGCGGCATTTTCAACCTGATGTCTCCCCTTCAAAGGGCAAATGAGATTGTGGTATCTTTTTTTGATGCCGCTATAAGAAAATGAACCATCACAGGACACGTCGACCTTTATATCTCTCCCTACTCTGTATAATTTTGCACCCCTCTTTCGGCATATATCCTCCAGTAACTCTAAGATGCGTCTTTGCTTCACTGCGGTGATACATGCCCCGCCATTCTTGATGATGCCGCCTTTCTCCCGGGCAATATTTTCCAGGCGATTCCCGAGATATTCCTCGTGATCGAAGGATATATTGGATATTACGGATACCAGAGGCGTCACCACATTGGTTGCATCAAGTCTACCCCCCATCCCTACCTCTATAACCGCCACATCAACACGCTTCTGAAGAAAATAGAGAAAAGCAACTGCAGTAAGAAATTCAAAGTAGGTTATATTTTCCGTAGACTGCTTCTTTACTTCTTCCATCCATTCAATCATCTCCTTGGGAGAGATCATGTTACCGTCAACTTTTATCCGCTCACGGACATCGATCAGGTGGGGTGATGTATAAAGACCGACATGAAAACCGCCGCGGGACAGTATTGATGCCACCATGGCCGCAATGGAGCCCTTTCCATTGG
>DASPQI010000365.1:0-9331 GCA_035625045.1 Syntrophales bacterium
AGGAGCTTCGCTTTAACGAAGGTACACAAGTTCCCGATCCTAAGATGATTACTTTTATACCCATATTTTCTTCAAAAAAACTATTTCACTGATTCAAGCGGTGTCAACCTGACAACGACCTGTCTTGTCCGTGGGCCGTCAAATTCACAGAAAAAAACAGATTGCCATGTACCTAAAACCAGATCTCCGTCTTCTATAAACACCATTTCCGATGCACCGATAATTGAAGCCTTGATGTGGGCCGCTGAATTCCCCTCTGTATGCCGGTAGTGATCATTGAGTGGAACGATTTTGTCCAACTCCATAAGTATGTCCCGCGGCACATCCGGATCGGCGTTCTCATTGATAGTAACGGCTGCCGTGGTGTGGGGAACGAACACATGGCAGATACCGCTTTTGATCCTGTTTTCTTTAAGCAGGGTTCTTATACGGCCAGTGATATCGATCATCTCGGCCCTCGCATTGGTTCGAACCGAAAACGTTTTCATGGTTTCACTCTCCCTGATTCCCAAGTAACGGATGCCACCTGCCATTCCTATTGTGAGCCAAAGTCTCGTAATGCGCAGATGAAATCTTAATATTTCTCGCCTCAGTAAAAAGATAAGGGTAGCATCATACTACTGATCAGCAAACGCTGCTGTTGCCTCTCTGACAAATCTTCTGACAAGATCGACGTCTTTTCTCCCATCGGGTCCCTCCACACCCGTATGCGCATCGACACCGGCTGGCTGCACATGGGCGATGGCTCTGCGAACATTTTCCGGATTAAGGCCCCCCGCCAGCATGACCGGTCTGGGCGATATGGCTACAAGCCTGCTGCTGATGCTCCAATCGTGGGTTTTGCCGGTCGCCCCACAGGCGCCGGTCACCAGATCGTATGTATCTGTTATGAATGCATCAACATAAGGACTGGATACGGAGACGAATGATTCCAGCTCTGCAAGGTTATGATCCCTCACAATCAGACTTTTAATAACAATGAGATCAGGGGCAAGCGATTTCAGTTTGATGAGCTCTGTAACACCTACATCGCCATGCAACTGTACTTTAGCAGTTCCAATTCTCTTACAAAGATCCAAAATCTTTTCTGCCTCATTTAAATATGTAATCAATACGGCGGAGACAGACGGCCTCAGCGACCCTATGATCTTTGCGGCATCTTTTTCTGTGATCTCCTCTTTATGAAAGGAAAGCCCTAACGGGAACCCGAGCTGATGGACACCCGCATCGACCAGCATATCAGCTTCTTCCTGATCGATAATACCGGCTATCTGGATAATTCCCTGCATGAATAGTCTCTGTAACGTTATGCCGTGGCTAACATGTCTTACAATGCAGCAATGCTGATTTTGGAGGCGCCTTTAGCCTTCTTGAGAAGGGTCGCGTCATCGATGATTTTACCGACAAGATTGACGGCGCTTGCAGGAACGGGGTCGGAACCGGTGCTCATCGGTGTGGTACCGAAGAATATGGCCATGGCACTCCCCGGCGGCCAGTATCCGATGTCACCAATTTTTACCTTTGTAGTTGCTGTTTCATCGAGGGACATGGTTACAGGTATCTCAAAATAAAATTCATCACCCCATTCTTCAGGCCTGGCCTCTATGGGAAGCTTTTTAGCTATTGCCTTTGCACATGCCGTATCAAACAGCTCGGCCTTCAATGTCATGTTACCCACTATTATCTTTACTTGAGTCGGCATAATAAATAATCCTCTTCTCTTTGATAATTCACGTCATCACGGTGATGAGTAATTTCATTTGTTTTCTACAATCCATACTTTTTGCTAAACTTATCTATAATAAGAAGGAACTCTTCCGGCAATCTCTCTCTGGCGTTAATAATGATGTCCTGCGGTATCTCCTTATAAAATGCATGAGCAATTCCACCAGCAATACAGGCCATGGTGTCGCTGTCACCGCCAAGGGATACTGCTTTTCTTACGGCGTCTTCAAAGTTATTAGACTCCAGAAAGGCTATTATGGATTCCGGTACCGATCCCTGGCATGAGACATCAAAATGGTATCCCGGTCTTATCTCATCCAGGGTACGGTTGAGATTGTAGGTGAAGCGTTTACTTATCTCCCGATTGATGTGTTCCTTACTTTCTCCCTTCCGGGCCAATAAAACAGCCAGGGCGGTTGCCTGAGCCCCCTTTATTCCCTCCGGATGATTGTGTGTGACTGCCGCGCTTTTTTCGGCTTCGTGCAAAACGTTATCAATGGAATCAAAGGCAAACCCGATTGGGCTTACCCGCATGGCAGAACCATTACCCCAGCTATTGTATGGATCGATGTTCGGCGAAAATATCCAATGATAAAATGAAACGCCATATCCCGCATCAGGGTACTTTTGTCCGAAGACTTTAAATGCCTTCGCGAAATCGACTTTCTCTAAAATCGAATAGGCCACCGCTATTGTTAAAACAGTATCATCAGTAAACGTCGAATATGGACTAAAGAGAGGAAAGTCCGTATATTTTACAGGATTGGCCTCGAACACGGAGCCTATAATGTCACCTGCAATCGCACCTAACATGGTCGTATTGGATGTAATCTGATTTCATGCTGTCATCTATAGTTTGATCTCCATCCCCTGATGAAGCGCAAAACATTCCAACCCGGCATGATTATTCTCGATAATTTTACGGCAATCCGCAAGCATCTCATCGACGCCTTTGTCGGACCTTTCCTGATTGTGATGAAATAAACCAAATTTTTTGACCCGCGCATCAAGGGCTAACTTCAAGGCATCTTTATAAACAGAATGTCCCCAGGTCTTCGTTTTCTTGTATTCTTCCTGGGTAAATTCAGCATCATGTATCAGCAGATCGGCATCGGCAGAAAAATCTCGATAATCCCGGAAACTGACTCCACCCGGATGTTTGAATGTCAATTCGTTATCGGTAAGGAAAACGAAACTCTTGCCATCTTCGGTAAATTTATACCCCAAGCCCTTGTTGGGATGACTTATGGGTATGGGAGTAATTGACATCGATTCCACGGCAAACGTACTCTCACATGTTTCTTGGAAATTAATTTCAGCTCGTATATCTTCAAATTTGACCGGGAAATTGGGGGGCGCCATGATTTTAGAAATCATTTGCTTCACCGATGCCTGCGCAAACGGGCACCCGAATATTCTTATACGTGCTTTCTTGTAGTAGATGGGCTTGAAGAAAGGAAAGCCAACAATGTGATCCCAGTGAGCATGCGTAAAAATCATCGTGTATTGAAAACGCTTTTCGGCAACAAGTCTGTTCCCAAGTATCCTGATACCTGAACCGGCATCAATGATGATGATACCGTCATTTTTCGTTCTTATTTCCATACAGGTGGTGTTACCTCCATACTTCAGATATTCTTCCCCTGAAACCGGTATCGACCCCCTCGCGCCCCAGCATCTGATAATCATCTTATATGCCTCTCCGGCTATTTTTTGCTTTCTTAAAATTTGCGGCTTATGCGTCCATCAGGATCGAACACCACAGCCGCTCAGGCAAAAAGATAGCCGTTCGTTCATACATTGTCAAGAAATTGATATCTTCGAACAGTTACAGAGGGCAGGATATAAATTAATGCCACTCTTGAAAAAAATACATTGCATTCTTATATTAAAGTAAATGTGCTTATGCAGCATACACTATTAAAAAGCTTTGATTTACATAACAGTAGACTGTACATTATTAATATATGCAGGAATTTAGATAAGGAGGACATTATGACGACCATTAAGATCAAGGGCATGTCCTGCAATCACTGTGTTATGGCTGTGACTAAGGCCCTGAGTAAGATCGAAGGAATTAAAGATGTCACAGTGGACCTGAAAAAAAGAGAGGCAACCTTCGATGAGGTGAAACCCGTAGACATGGCAATTATCAAAGAACAAATCCGGAAGGCGGGTTACGAAGTTGTCTGAAATCATTTCACGAAAAACAACCGTTTCCGTCGGAGGTATGACCTGCGCTGCATGCGTGCGCCGTGTCGAGCAGGCCCTGAAATCGGTTGACGGAGTCAGCGATGCGGCTGTTAATCTCGCCACAGCCAGGGCAACAATCACCCATGGCGATCCCTGGGGAGGAATTGAAGCAGTCAAGGACGTCATCTCCGATGTGGGGTATGAATTTCTCGGTGTCCTTGATGATACTCGTGAAGATCCTATTACTGCGGCCCGGACAAAAGAAGTCAGAGAACTCACTATCAAATTTACCGTCGGTGCTGTCCTCAGCATTATTATTTTCCTCGGCTCCATGCAGGACCGGTTTCCTTTCCTGGCAAGTGTGCCAAGGCAAACAATGCTGGTCATTCTGTTTTTCCTTGCCACCCCTGTTGTGTTCTGGGTGGGAAGCAGGTTTTACATCGGCGCCATAAAGGCGGCCCGGCAAAAGACTACGGACATGAATACACTCGTGGCTGTGGGGGCGCTTTCGGCATATTTATACTCTGCTTTGGCCACCTTCTTTCCCCGGATATTTTCCAGCGCCGAGCTATTACCCCATGTCTATTATGACGGCGCAGCCTTGATTGTGACCCTCATAATCCTTGGCCGTCTGCTCGAAGCGAAGGCGAAAGGCAGGACATCGGCGGCCATTAAAAAGCTTATGGGGCTCCGGCCAAAGACCGCCCGAGTAATCCGGGAGAATAGGGAATCAGACATCCCAGTTGAACAGGTTGTGAAAGGAGATCTCATCATCGTCCGACCGGGAGAGAAAGTCCCTACGGACGGCGTTGTCATCTCCGGCAGCTCTACCATCGATGAATCCATGCTCACCGGGGAAAGTATGCCTGTCGTCAAAGAAGCGGGGGAGCACGTGTTTGGCGCCACATTGAATAAGAGCGGGAGCTTTACTTTTAAGGCTACCAGGGTCGGGGCGGAAACCGCCCTGGCGCAGATCATTCGCCTCGTCGAAGAGGCCCAGGGTTCCAAGGCTCCGATCCAGAGACTGGCGGATAAAGTAGCTTCCATATTTGTACCCATTGTCTTTGCTATAGGCATTATCACTTTTGTCGTTTGGTATTTCTTCGTCCCCGAATCCGTATTCAGCCGGGCTCTGCTGAATTTCGCCTCCGTCCTCGTCATCGCCTGCCCCTGCGCCCTAGGCCTTGCCACGCCTACGGCAATTATGGTGGGAACGGGCCTCGGTGCAGAACACGGCATCCTGATCAAGGGAGGGGAAAGTCTGGAAAACGCCTACAAACTCACGACTGTGGTTTTTGACAAGACGGGCACACTGACTAAAGGCGAGCCGGGAGTCACCGACATAGTTGTTGCGCCTAGCGAAAAAGAAGACAGGGTCATGCAGATTGCCATGTCCCTCGAGGCCGTGTCGGAACATCCGATAGCGGCAGCCATTGTGGAAAAGGGACGTCATGCCAATCTAACTCCCCTGCCCGTTGAAAAATTCGAGTCCCTGGCGGGCCTGGGAGCCGCGGCGTATCTGGATGGCCGGTACTGTCTTCTGGGAAACCAAAGGCTGATGGAGATGCAAAACATTCAGTTTGACGGACTTGCGGAAACAGCAGGGTCGCTCGCGGCGCAGGGGAAGACGTGCGTATTCATAGCTGAGGGGAATCAGGCCATCGGTCTTATCAGCCTTGCCGATGTGCCCAGGGAATCGGCAAAAGAAACCATAACCACCCTTAAGGACATGGGTATGAAGGTCGCCCTCATCACGGGAGATAACAGCAATACGGCGCGAGCCGTCGGCAGAGCCGTCGGCATAGATCATATTATGGCGGAAGTATTGCCGGGGGACAAGGCGGCGGAAATCGCACGCCTGCGCAAACAGGGCGAGGTCGTTGCCATGGTGGGGGACGGCATCAACGACGCTCCGGCCCTGACAGCGGCGGATATCGGGATCGCCATCGGTGCGGGTACGGACGTGGCGATGGAGGCGAGTGATATTACACTCATCAAGGACGACCTGCGTTCGGTACCCCTGGCCATCAGACTGTCTCTGGAAACCGTAAAGGTGATCAGGCAGAATCTTTTCTGGGCCTTTATCTACAACATTCTTGGCATTCCCATCGCCGCCGGGGTGTTGTATCCGGTCTTCGGAATCCTTCTCAATCCGCAGTTCGCCGCAGCGGCCATGGCGCTAAGCTCTGTCTCCGTGGTCAGCAACTCGCTGCGCCTGAGGAGGGCATGGAAGGCCTAAGCTTCTTTTTCAAATTTTGATTTATCGGCACCACAGATAGGACACATCCAGTCGGCAGGGAGATCCTCAAATCTTGTCCCCGGCTTGATACCGTTATCGGGGTCTCCTTTTTCCGGATCATAGACATAGCCGCATACTGAGCAGATATATCTGGCTTCCCTTTTAACTTTTTTAGGCGCTTCCTGATATGTGGGCGCTGTCTTCGGCGCCTTCCCGCGTTTCACTTCATGATAATAGGCATAGGTCATGGGTTCTTCATCGTCTTTGAGGATATCGCAATCCTGCACCCGACCGACAAAGATCGTATGGCTTCCACAGTCCATCTGATTTATAACCTCGGCCTCAATATAGGCTATGGCGTTATCCAGGACAATGGGAACCCCTGTTCCCCCTATCTTGACATTTAAATTTTCAAATTTGTTGACATCCCTCCCGCATTTAAATCCAAGAAGACCGATGAATTGCATAGGCGCCGATTTCGATATGACGGATACGGCAAACTTTCTGCTCGCCTGGATATACTCATGAGTGAGATTCTGTTTATTGATGCATACTGCAACAGTCGGCGGTTCTGATGTTACCTGAAAAATAGTATTGGCAATCTGTCCATTAAATTGGTTATCTTTTCTCGAACTGACGACATACAGGCCGTAGCTCAATTTGTAGAATGCTGCTTTGTCCATTTGCAAATTACCTCGCAATTAATTTGACGGTCTTTCTCCGAAGATATTCCTTCCAACCCGCACTATTGTTGACCCCTCCTCCACGGCAACTTCATAATCCCCGGACATGCCCATGGAGAGTTCCCGCATTTCTATACCTTTTATATTTTCGGCGATAATCTTGTCTCTCAGTTCCCGTAAGGCCACAAAATAAGGTCTTGCATCCTCCGGGTTATCGAACCAGGGCGGCATGGTCATCAGTCCCTGTATCGAAAGATTATTGAGAGGCGAAACGTCTATGATCAATTGCATGGCTTCCTTATAAGGAACACCACTTTTCGTCTCTTCACCGCTGATATTAACCTCGATCAGGATTTTCATCATAAGGCTGAGGGCCTTGGCTCTCCTGTCAAGCTCAACAGCTAAATCCATCCTGTCCACAGAGTGAATCATGTCAAAAAGCCTGACTGCATATTTGGCCTTGTTGCTCTGAAGATAGCCGATCATATGCCATTCCAAAGGCCTCCCCATCTTTTCGATCTTTCTCTTTGCCTCTTGGACATAGCTTTCGCCGATAATATCCACGCCCGCTTCGATGGCCTCCATGATCCGGTCATCATCTACCGTCTTCGTCACAGCCATGAGCCTGACATCGGACGCCTTTCTGCCTGATCGTGACGCCGCATCAGCGATAGTATTTCTTATTCTTGCGATATTCTCCCTAACTGTGGACTCCATGGCTTTCTCCCGTAAAGTCTATTGCCCCTATACCTTTCAGTATATCCACAACCTCGCACAGGGGAAGGCCCATGACATTTGTATAAGAACCTTGTATCTCCTTGATGAAGAAGGCCCCCATGCCCTGAACAGCGTATCCTCCCGCCTTATCGTACGGTTCTTCCGATCTGATATACCACGCCATTTCATCAGCAGGAATTTCTCTGAACCGGACGGAAGACTCAACTGCATCCCTGACGCATATGTTAGCGCTCCTCCTCACAACGGTAAAACCGGTAAATACTGTATGAACATGACCGCTCAGCTTGCCCAGCATTTCTCTAGCCTCATCGTGAGTCCGGGGCTTACCAAGTACCTCGCCGTTAATGGTGACGATAGTATCCGCACCCATCACCCAGGCATCCGGATGGAGGGCAGCGGCCTTCAGGGTTTTCTCTTCCGAGAGTCTTAAGACATGCTCTCTCGGCTTTTCTCCCCACATGAATGCTTCATCTACATGACTCGGCATGACCTCAAAGCGCAATCCCAGGAGACTCAAAAGCTCAAACCTGCGGGGAGAAGCAGAGGCCAGAATAAATCTTCCGGACGTAACAAGCATTATAGATATTCCTTCATATTATTTTTATTTAAGGACTCTACAACCACCTTCACATCCTGGGAACGACCTCTTTTGCAGATCAGGAGGGAATCCTCCATTTCTACCACAATCAGGTCTTCCACCCCTACCAGGGCAATTAATTTCCGGGAACTCTGGATAAGCGAATTCTTGGCATCAACTCCGACAAAAAGAGCTTTCTCATGGGCGGCATTTCCGTGTTCGTCTTTCTCCAGAACTTCCCAGAGGGCATCCCAGCTTCCCAAGTCAGACCAGCCGAAATCTCCCCTGACGAGAAGGACATTATCAGCCTTCTCCATGACACCGTAATCAATGGAGATCGATGGAATCTTGTTGTACACGCGCTCGATAATCTCTTTTTCTTTATTCGTATCCATGGCGCTTTCTATCCGCAACAGACCTTTATGAATATCGGGAAGCCATTTCTCTATGGCCCGCAATATTGTATCAGCCCTCCAGAGAAACATGCCGCTGTTCCAGTAAAACCCCCCCTTCTCCAGAAATACCTTCGCTTGTTCCAGGGCGGGTTTTTCCTGGATAGATTTTACCTCATAGATATCTTCGCCTTTGATGTTCGTTTTCAGAACCCCCTGCTCCAGATAACCATAGCCGGTCTCCGGGTAGGTCGGTTGAATGCCGATGGTGAGGAGAAAGTCATCTTGAGCGGCCACCTCGGCAGCAAGGGAAAGGATGTGGCGAAACCGTGCTGCATCGCCAATCAGATGGTCAGCCGGCAGCACAACCATAACATCATCAGGGGATTTGTGTTTGACATAGAGAGCAGCGAGACCGATACAGGGAGCAGTGTTTCTGCCGAGCGGCTCGATGATTATATTTTCCTCAGGAATGTGCGGCACCTGTCTCATCAGCTCTTCAGCATGGCTGGCGCCCGTGACAATCAAAATATTTTCCGCCGGTATGAGAGGTATTATCCTTTCAATCGTTTCTTGAATAATGGTCTTTTCAGAGACGATATCCAGTAGGTGCTTGGGCATGCTCTCTCTGCTCTTGGGCCAGAAACGCGTGCCCTTGCCCCCGGCCATTATGACTGCATACATAGGATAATTCCTCTCCTTTTCTTCTTTCTATCAAACGTGTCAAACGTACCAAAAGAAATGGCGATTATCAACGCAATTCTATGTCCGGATAACCCATTCT
>DASPQI010000366.1:0-6548 GCA_035625045.1 Syntrophales bacterium
TGAGCAATGTGCCCGGTTTTATAATGATGCTCCTGATGGATATGGCCATAGAAGACTATCACATTCGGATAGGGCATGAGCATCTCTATAGCTTTGATTCCATCCCTTGTATACCAGTCCCAGTCCGGATATAGGTCAAACAATGGCCGATGCGTGAAAATTGCTATTCTGGCGTCTTTATTAAGTTGCTTCAAATCTTCGCCCAGCCATTGCAATTGGGTCTCGCCAATACTTGAAGTCGGATCGGAAACATTGTCCAGCACAATGAAGTGGACCCCTTTATAGTCGAAAGAATAGTGTGTTTTTCCGAAGAACTCCTGGAATGCTTTGCCTTCATCCAGTCCGGCATCATGCTCGCCGGGCATGAATCTGATGTTTTTTACTTTCAATTGACTGATGATATCACGGAACTCGGATAGGCGTTTCCTTCGCACCGCGTCATCATCGGTGACATGCGTCAAGTCGCCGGTGAACATGATAAAATCCGGCTGATTCTTGAGGTCGTTTACCGCCGCCACAGCTTTCTTGAGAGTGCCGGTAAAATCAGGGTTCACTGCCGGGCCGGTGAATCCCCAGTGTGTATCCGATAACTGGACGAAAAAGAAATCATCATACTCTGATGCAGATGCGTCCTTCAGACGCCCCAGGCTTCCGAGACCGGTGACAAAGACCACACTACCGATCCCTGTCAATTTTAAAAACTCTCGTCTATCGATGTTCATAATTACCTCCTATGCTTAATGATCTTCTTTATCTGAGGTACAACGGAAATCTTCCACGATCACTCCGCGGAGAACCTTCTATCATTGATGAATGCTATAAATATTTATACTCATTGTGAAAGGATATACTATACGAAAATGTCTGAATTTTACCTTCGATAAAGTTTAAAAAGAACTAGGGATATGGATTAGACAAAGGGGATGCAAAATCCCACGGGGCCTTTGCGCTTGACAAACAAAAACCACGTTATCTATACTTGATTTGTCAAGAATGAGTTATTCATCAAAACATGTATAACCTTATCAGGACGCTGCGTAACATGACGGCGAAAGGACTAATAAGGAGGGAACCATGTATGACTTCATGCTGAATGAGGAGGCCCGGGCGATTCGGGACAAGGTGCGCGCTTTTTCTAAAAACGAGGTGGACCCGGAGTACCTCAGGCGGATGGATCGTGATGAGATAAGATTCCCGCGAGAGCTGTATGAAAAGTACGCGGAGCACAAGCTGTTAGGGCTGCGTTTCCCGCGCGAGTATGGAGGAGAGGGTATGAGCTGGGTTGCCGAGTGCGCGGCAATGGAAGAGATCGGCTGTCTGGGAACCGCCGCAGGCTGTGCCTATGTCATGCCGTCCATCGTGGGAGAGGCGATCAATAAATTCGGCACCGCAGAACAGAAGACAAAATACCTGAAGCCCATGCTGGAGGGTAAGCTGGTATCCGCCGAGGCGCTTACAGAGCCCAGAGGAGGCTCCGACTTCTTTGGCGCGTCCAGTCGCGCGGAGGACAAGGGCGACCACTTCCTGGTACGAGGAACCAAGCGTTTTATAGTCGGAGCGGAGGGTGCTGACTTCTTTCTTGTCTATGTCCGGACAAACCCAGACCCCAATGCCTCACCCTATCAACGGATCAGTACGATGATCATCGACCGGAGCCCTGGTGTTGAGGTGAAATACCTCTACGGACTGATGGGAACCCGCGGGGGAGGGACAGGACGTGTAGTCTTCCGGGATGTAAAGGTACCCAAATCAAATCTGATTGGCCCTCTACACGGCGGCGCGCTGGTTTTCAACACAATGATGATCTCGGAACGTTTGTGCAGCGCTGCCCCGATGACTGGCGGCATGAAGGCCTGCCTGGATGTGGCTATGAGGTATGCCGATAAACGCAAGGCATTCGGAAGGCCGATCAGAAAATTCCAGGCCGTGAACTTCCAGATAGCAGAGGCGCAAATGCTTATAGATGCCAGCCGCGCTATGATCTACCAGGCCGCATGTGCAGCCGACGAAGGGGCCCCCAATGTCAGGCGCATTGTGTCGGAGACCAAGAAGTTCGTTACGGAGGCAGCCTGGGACGCAGTAAACATGGCGATGCAGATCACGGGCGGTATCGGTTATACTGATGTCTATCCGATTGAACGTGCCTTGCGGGATACCCGGCTGGCGCAGATCTGGACCGGCACCAATGAAATCATGAGCGCCATGGTACAGCATGATATGTATGATGAGTTCAGGGTGGATAGCGGACTTTACAGGGACTTCGAGCGGGATGCAATGCACGCCGACGAATCGGAGAAGATATTCGATGATGACGATATGTGGAGAGTATTCGAGAAAAACCTGTAAATAAACGGATGCCTTATCAAGTTCTCATTTGAGCCATTTCTTTTTTGTTAGCTTTATTACGATTTGAGCAAATGCGATAATAAGAATAGCACACCATACAATAAGTGCTGCTCCCCAATATGGTCCATAAATTTCTATGATTTTCTGGACCTTGAGCCAAATTGGTGGAAGAAAAACTCCAATGCAAGATATTAACACAATTACCCAAAAATATTTTATGGGCAATTTGAGAAACTTTATGACCTTTGTGGGTTGTTCTGTCATTTCGTCTCACCTTCAAAACGATGCTCAGCTATGCAGCGGATTGAAGCCTCCTCATTTAGTAAAGGCCTTGTATGACTTTTGAAAGATTTTTTCAACACTTTAAACAGCCGGAAATAAATAGGGGCAAGATTTTACTCTTGCCCCTTGTTTTATCATCAAGCAACGTGTTGATTAAGTTAATTATGATTGTTTGACCGCCGGCATAGACAGTGATACCAGTAACCGCTCGATCAGCTGTTACGCTTTTCTGGCCGCTCTCCTTGTGATTGGCACGTAGCACAATGCCCTTTTCCTTTTTGGCACCTGAACTTTGAAGAGCTTCAAAACAGAATCAGTTAACTTTCTAAATTCACATATTAAGCACATATAATCACCCCTTATATTTTTATTTTTAGATTAAACTTGTGAAGAAATTTAATTGTACATATAGCAATCAATATACCAAGTGAGCATGAATTGTGAGTTATTGTAAAATCATTTGTTATTACCTGCTATTAGACGAGATTTAATGAAGATGTTTCTTGCCCCTTAAGCTTATTTTTCTTCTTATCCAAATAAAAACTGGGGATTTTCACCATTCGTATGTTTTTATTTCTAATAATCACGGATTTCTGATTGAAATTTTCTAACCATGTGTTAACTTTGGACTTTTAGCGAAGGGGAAAAGCAGTTTTTATACTATGGGAGGCAAGGTATAGACTGATGTATTAATATAACTACTTCCGGTTCTTACTCTCTTGTTTATAATATCCGATGGTTTCCTCGATTAAAGCGGCAAAATATTTTACATCCCTTTTTGTGGCCTTGTATTGATTGATTGTCATGAGCTTCCTGTTTTCCTGGTAAAATTGATTCACTAATTCTCCGTATTCTTCGTCCTTCTCTATTCCGGCAGCATAACTCTTCAGGCGCTGCATACACAGCAATACGAATTTTATGCCTGATACAAACTGCAATTTTTTCATCGCGGGTGAATCAACGTTAACATATTTAGGACACCATTGTTCGGGGTCGCAGTGCAAGCCCAGTCTTTCAATCACAGGATTATCAGGAAACGCAGTCTTCGTACGATCAGGATGCCTGCAATATCCGGTCAAAGAGGTGGGCTGTGCTTTGCAATTGTTACTATGAGGGGTATAAAACCAACAGTTTGCGCATCTCTCTTCGGGACGCCGAAATGCGAGAACCTTGCCCATTTATCTCCTCCAACTCGAACTCAAACTTAATCGATGTTTGTTAATTATATCACATTTCAAATTATAGTTCTGCTTTACAAAAAACAGGGTTATCAAACCATAAACTTCTTTATTTCTTTTCGAAGAAAATGTTTCTTACAGACGCCTCGTGATCTTGCACCTCGGCAGCATATTTCTTAAAATCATCAAGATTTCCCAATTTAATTTTGTGTTCAAATTCCTTCTTTTCAATGGAAATTTCGAAAGTGGAATCGTGGAAACCATACTTTTCAGTCCTCTTGGTAAACGGCTTCACTGAAGCAAACGATTTCGGCAGATTTTTTATTTTAAAGCCAGCTGGGAATGTATAAGTGTACTTTTCCTTACTGTTGAAGGAGGCCATGAAGCTGATCGGATATCTACGCTCTTTAGCCGATGTAATGTCGCGGTATGAATCCAAACGAACGGTGTTTGTCAGTACCATTGTATTTTCATCCACCTTCTGAGCCATATTTTTGTAGATCCCCTTAAGGCTGATTTCAAACGGCTTATCCGTGTCCGTAAAACTGCTGAAGTTGAGCTCTTTGACTTCCACACCCCGTCTTTCGAAATTATTTTTTCTCTGTTCCGGAGAAAGATATTTATAAAAATATCTGGACCATTCGGCGGCTTTTCCCGAAAAGTAATATGTGACATTAACATCAGCGTCACCGTCCCGGTTGATATTGCTTTCCAATTTGAGACTGCTGAAATCTTTGTTGTCGTCCATCGGAGGTGTTTTCACAAAGCGGTAAGTGCCGTCGGAATTAATAACGAATACGATAGTCGGACGGGTGAAAGGAACCGAATCGAATGCGGCAACTTCATTTGTCCCGTCAAGCCAATAGTACTCATTGCCTGAACGAACCGCGGCGATCACATGATTAAAAACTTGCAGGGACGGCACTGCTTCATCAAAAGACTCACTCCGGGACGGGACTAATACCGGCAGCCCTTCAATGCCGGCAATTTTAAGCATCGTAAGCAAGAGCGTCGTCTTGTCTTTGCAATCGCCGTATCTCTTTTTAAAAATTTCGTTCGCGGGATGAGGCTTGTGCGTGTATGGACCGAGCAAGACCGCCACATATCTGACCTTCTGTGAAACAAAATTAAAAATTGCCTTGATTTTTTCTTCATCGGTTTTTTTATCTTTAATTAGCTGCCTTGTGAATGCTTCCAACTCACTGTCAGATTGCATCTGTTCTTTTACCAGCGATATGTACCAGCGGGAAATATCCCCCCAACTGCCCAGGGTCCAAAGATAAATCTGGGAAAACGTCTCTTTGTCCAGCAAAATGGGCATCCGCGGTTCGGGGATTATTTCCTTTTCCCTGATGTTGGTAATAACATATTTTCTTTTATCACCCATCATGGTTACTGCCGATTCGAGCGATGTTTTAAATTTTTTAAACTTTAACTCCATATTCGCGGGCAGGACTACCTCCAGGATGTCTTCTTCCATAGGCAGTTCATTTTGGCAGAGGAATATTTCGTAATAATCGAAGGGCAGCAATGGTTTCAGGTTTCTTACTTCATAAGCGTATTCAATCACACAGCCATTTTCCACCGCCGGCATGGTGAAACTTTTTTGTTTTATGTCTGTATAGATATCAAAACCAGCATATTCAGAAGAATCATGCACGTCCTTCATATTCAGAGGAACAACCCTCCCGTCAGGTCTTATGGTATTGGCAAAAAGTATTTTTGCCTGCTGGTACCCTTCCCGGTACGGAATGAATACGGAAGCATAGCGATGTCCCCGTTCACTGAAAATCTTGAAGCGGTGCAATTGCCTGAACACGCTGGTGCCATCGGCATAATATTCCACGTACATGTAAGAAAACAAAAAATCAGCTCCGGCATTAGGATGGTCTTCCGCTTTCGGTGTTCCTTTTAGAAACAAATTGACATCACCGGACGTAATGCTTTTTAGATTTGAACCTGCACCGCAGGATAAAACAAATAAACTTAGGATGAAAAGAAGAATTAATCTTCCAAAACGCATAAGACACCTCTTTTGGATTACGTTTATAGCAGCGGAATCCCTCGATGCGCTCTAACGACCAGCGATCTTTAGATAACATTAATTATAAGAGGGAAATTCTATTTAGGAACGGTAATCAAAAAGACATTCAATGTCAAAGGAAATATGGGGAGGTAAATGTCATCCTGGCTCCCCTTTGTCATTCCCGACCCGGAGACTGTGCCATGATCGCATTTTTGTTATTCCGTGCAAGCGAAGCGCGACACGGAATCCAGGCTTGTACCCGCGAAAGCGGGGAACCATGACAAATGCTGGATACCGGCTGGAGTTTACCCCGCAGTTGATACGGGGCCGGTATGACGATATTGTGGGCATATTTCCCTATTACGACACAGTCTCCTGATCAGAAATCCATGAATCAGCCATCCGTTGTCATTTCCCCCTTTATAGCGCCCGAAAACATGGTATAGAACATTACAACCAGCGAGGTCATATGGAACAAGGAGATGAAATAGAACTGACGATTGAATCCGTGACATTCGGCGGCGCCGGAGTCGGTCGCCATGGAAAGATGGTCATCTTTGTCCCTTTTACCGTTGACGGGGATACAGCATCTGTAAAGATTACCGCCATAAAGAAGCGCTTTGCCACTGCCGAGTTGAAAACCATTCGCGCTCCGTCGCCCTTCCGCGTTACGCCCCGGTGCGCAGCCTACACGCGCTGCGGCGCCTGCTCTTACC
>DASPQI010000367.1:0-2919 GCA_035625045.1 Syntrophales bacterium
GCCTTGAGATGGTATTTGACACGGATCTGGGTGATTTTCAGAACATTGTTTACATCCTCAATGTCTCCTTCTACATCTGCCCAATAAAGTTCTTCCGGGGTCGGAATCTTTCTTTCAGCCAGGAACCTGGCCAATGTCCCCATCATTCAGCCAGCTGTGGCAGCTACAATATGATCTAAGGTAGCAGCATGCTCTTTTTCGGGTTCGACCTTATAGAATCTCTTGATTCCACCGTGAACGCCATAATAGACGGGTTCATTAAACCCCTCAATCATTGCTCTCCTCGTGGGACCCTTTTCTCTTACAATTTTGATTTTTGACGTGTGTACGATCTCTCCCATATTTCCTCCTTTCTGTCTTTCCATTGACTGAAAAACCCTTGGACTTGGTTCTTACCTTTAAAAAATATAATACATCAAAAATATCGAAAAGTCTGTAACATTTGCGACAAGCTCAAAATAATTCTGTTGACCCTTACTCCGATTATTTTGCCGAAAGTATTAATCGTGCTACTCCTCCATAGCTAAACTTGCTTTTGCACCTACCCAGCAGTATAACGACATTGCAGATCGGGCAGCGGGCCCAGCTATAGTGCGCCGCTTTCAGTTCCTGTGGGCTTGGATAAGCACTACAGCAGCGTTACCGAATCAAGCCTACTAGACTGCGACGATTAAACAGATTGCCACAATAAAGTTCAGCAGCCTGGGAAAGATGAAAATTAATATCGCCGCTATTAAGGAAAGGACTGGCTGATGAAACGTCATGACCGTCGTTATTATGAACTCCTCCTGTGAACATCATCTTTGGAAGTGAACCAGGTATTCCCTAGGCTACTAAAGTCAAGTGGGGAAATCTATGGCGTTAGCAACGTATTTTGTGTAGAGAAACTTTCTGTTTCAGGAGGAAGTCTTAGGAAAAAACAGTTCTCCTTTGTAGCTTCGTGTCCGATTGCAAGCCATTCCCTCACTTTATGCTTGTAGTAAAACCACGATAGTGGTGATGATAACGACCCCACCGCCAAGGAGGAGGCGGACAACCTGCTAAACTTCCTGCAATGAGTACCAGAATGGCAAATGTTAGAATTCTATTTAAAATTTTCTTCATGATACTTCCTCCCGTCTCGGTTTAAAGATAATAACTGAATTTGTAAAAGTAAAGCTTCACATAAACAAATTGTTTCGCAGTGGGATTAAGATGACAAAAGAAGAATTACTATGAATAAAAAATACACTATTTCCCTCCGAAAAATACACCCTCTACCCTATTTATTTGTCGGAATGCTGCTGAATATGTATGAAACACAGGAGGGAGTGAGGGTATCTGTCCAACGGGAAAGGAGGTGAGCGTATAATGGCAAAAAAAGTAATCATCGGGATTTCAATAGTAATCGTTCTAGCGATAGCGGGTGGGGTATGAAACACTCAAAATCGGAATTTGCCATAAGATTGAAGGTTACAATTAAATATCTTCAGTTGGGGTAATGTGCAGGTATTGGCAACCTGTGCAGTTTAGGGTTTTGCCAAATCACGCCCACCGGGTTGTAGTGCTTTTCTTACGGATTTATTCCTCTCTTGACATAAGCCAACCCCACAAATACAAGCCTTTACCCCAAAAAATACAGTGTTCACCTAATTACCCTTAAAGATATTCGTAAACTAAAATTGATAGCAGAGGTGCTTCTAATCATGAGGACTCTCTTCATTATCTGTATCCTCTTCACTCTCTCTTCCTGTACCCACACTTACCAATTTACCTATACCAAGAAGAGTGGAATAGAACAGTTGCTTGTCACAAAAGCGGTAGACGAAGCATTCCAAATGATGACCGTAGATATGAAGGGGTCTAAAGTCTTTGTCGAGGTTGCCTGTCTAATGAGAGATGAGAAGTCTTACATCAGAAAAGCGTTCACCCATTGGTTCTTAGACGCGGGAGTTTCCGTATCAGAATATCCATGGGATGCCGATTATATTGTCTCCGTTTTGGTGAAAGTTGCAGGAACAGATGGGGACCAGTTTTTTATTGGAGTTCCTTCCATACCTCTGACAATAAGCCTGGCAACTCCGGCGCTTACTATTTTTAACCAAATAACTCAGGAAGGGCGAGTAGAGATGGAAGTTATGATCTATTCTCCAAAGGCCGGGATAAAAGAAAAGATCCCTTCCTTAAAAGGTAATTCTTATTATAAGAAATACGTCATTTTTTTTGTTCCTTATACCCGCAAAGATATTCCTTAATTCCCAAGAATACTCAAAACGGCTTTTTCACTGCCTTGAACCAGATCATATCTTGGATTCCGGGTCTGTGGACAACCAAAAATGTTTCAGCTTGATTCTCGTATATTGGACCCCTACACATGATTTCTACCAGTGGAAATCATCAATTTTCGCTGGGGAAATGGGCAGTTCACGAAGGCAACTTTCCTCTTGACAACCAATGAGAGTAAGAATATTAGATTATCTTAGTTAACTCAGCTTCTCTCGTTATTACACCAAACGATTGATGGACGGCAAAATCGTTGGTGCTATTGGCGTTTCGGGGGGCACATCGCAGCAGGATGGCGTGGCGGCGAAGGCGGGTGCGGATATACTGAAGTGACAACAATATCAAAGCAGGGTCATCCATCAGAATTTGAGCGAAGGAGGGAACAGAATGAAAAAGATATGGCTCGTCCAATTGGTGCTTTTAAGTCTGATCGCAACTGGTTTCGGTGGAATTTCATATGCTCAAGAGATTAAGAAAGAAAACTGTTTTTTTCTTTCCAGTCTCCACTACACCGCTAAGGGGATGGAATATTGGTATGACAAGGCGAACGGCGGGATAGAAATCATTTCAGGTGTTCCGTATTCCAACCTTGCGTGTAAGAATTGCCATGCTCCCGGGTGCGATCGGTGTCATAAGGTCGCAAAAGATGGGAAGTCA
>DASPQI010000368.1:0-2518 GCA_035625045.1 Syntrophales bacterium
AAGCTCTCGTAGCGTTCCATTCGAAGCCTCCTTTTCTGTAACCTTGAGCGGTTCACAAGAGGAGGCTTTTCTTATATTCCCGAAAATGTCAAACGCTGCGAGTCCCCCGGCAGAGCCGGGGGTTTACCTAAGTGCTAATTAGCAAACAGGCCTGAGGTGATTTTTTAGTAAGTATCTAAGAAGGAAGAGTGTTAAATGGATATGATGGAAGTCAATCCCTTATGATTAATCTCTCTCTAAAATACTTGTCCTAGAATTTCTGCAGATAATAGTAACCAAATATTGTTAGCGGAATCCCGAAAAGTGCCAGATAAACGGCCTTGACTTGCACGTTTGCCGGGCTGTATATATCCACCGTGAGCCATCACACCGCTCTGTGGAACAGATACGTACCGTAGGAAGCATACGCTATTTTTTGAAAAAAAACGTAAGGGTCAGCACGAATGATCACCCTTGCAACGGCAAAAACAATGAAAACCAGACGTAGGATGATCAAATTCTTCACAATAAAATCACTCGTGCCGATAAAAGAAAAAAACTCCGAATTTCTTTGGGGTGAATAAAGGTAACATAGAGGTAAACAAGAATTACAAAGAGCGGTGAAACAAAAGTGGCGTAGCTGAATTCCATTTTTTCAATCAATTTATGCTTTGCTCCCAACATACCAGCAGCAAATATTCCGAAAAAAAGCAGAAATCTTTCATCCATCAGCCCTACGAGTCGCCTCAAAAGCGCGGCAAATAATAAGATTGTAAAGGCTAAGGTGATGAATCTGATGACACTGCCACCAAATTTCACAAGAATGATGTACACATAATAGTACGATAGGATTAACCCAACAAACCATAATGTCAATAACGGGGGGACAATGGTTTGAAGCAGAGATGATCTGAATGCCAAGAAGGTTCAAAACAGTAGCCATTTAAGACAATAAACAAAACTATGGCAATGATATATAGAGGGAATATACGTATATACCTTTCAGGATGAATTGTCATACGTCTCTCAGTCTTTCTAAAGAGGGTTTCGCCTTGCTAACGAGTATCCGGATAGAAATACAAAGAGTCCGACGCCGAAGTAGAACTCCCACCAATATACGAAGGTTAGATCTAAAAGATGCCCTTTAAGATGAAAGACATAAAAATTGAAGGTATGTTGGGGAGATGATGGAAGAGTATGAGAAAAATGGGTAAAACTTTAACAATATCAAACTCGATAACGCGATGCCCCATTTTCTTTTCAATCATCCTTCCTCAACGACTCGGACGAATAGATATGCCGTTATGGACTCCCATAGGCACAAATAATGCCCGTTTTCCTCCCGGCCCTTGCTCAATGGCGGTTACGATTTTAACATTAATCTCAACCCCCGGCAGGTCATGTCTTAAGTTTCTAAGGATTTGCTCGCTGTCTGCTGGGCTATATCCTTTGGCGCGAACGACGCACATCGTAAATAAATCTGGGGCTTCCTGAATAAGCTGCCATTCTGCTACGTTTGTTACACCATACATTGTGTCCCCCAAGCGTCCTAACCGGCGTCCGTCAGGCAGGACAAAGGTATCATTCGTGCGGCCTTCGATCGATTTCAATACCGGCAGTGAACTTAAACATCGACATCGTTCATCACTTAAAGCCCCTCGGTCGCCTAATCGGTATCGGATCAATACCTGTGCATGATTAATTAACCCAGTGCAAATAAATTGTCCGACTGTTCCTGCTGAAACAGTTTGACCTGCATCATCCACAATTTCAAGCACTCCATAGTCCGGGCTAAGGTGCATTGAACCTTCATGGCATTGTGCCGCAAATACACATATTTCTGCACAGCCGTATTGGTCGAAGACCTGACAACCAAAAGCCTGTTGAATAATTCGCCGTTGGTGTGAATACAACATCTCACCACTGGTCACCGCAGTTTTGAAATTAAAATTGTTCTCCCCTGCTTCCAATATATATTGTCCAAGCGTGTGCAGCGCAGAGGGATAACCCATGATGGCATGATAGGAACGTTTTTTTATTTCTTGGCAATAATGCGACAAATAAATAGGAGACAGATGAAATACCGACATATAAAGTTGCCGATGAAAATAATTGTAGCACCAGAATGGCGGATGCGTGCGGGAAGGCGGCGCCACGATCTGGGCACCTAACATGACATAAGGTTCACGACCAAAGTCCATTCCTGCTAACCTCCGGCATCGTACCTCAAAATAGGCATAGTGACGCTGAAGGACTGTGGAAGCTTTGAATACCTTAATCGGAGTCCCTGTTGTCCCGGTTGTACGATCGCATATCAAGTTCTTTGGATTGAGCCGCTCGTCTACAAATTTTATCGGATCGTCTCGGACCTGACTTTTCTCCAGAATAGGAAGTTTTTGAAGATCGGAAACGGTTTTAATTTCCTCGGGAGAGAGCCCGACCTTCCTGAATAATTCTCGATAGTACGGTACATGTGTTACGGCATGTTTAATAAGACGCTGCAGATTCTCTTCCTGGTATCTTAAAATCTGCTCTAAGT
>DASPQI010000369.1:0-6447 GCA_035625045.1 Syntrophales bacterium
CGGGACAGAGATGGCTTTTCGTGGATACTGGCGTTTTTCTCTCTTGCTACCTTTAAATACCTTTTTTTCCTTTACATAATTGGCGAGTATGATCTCAATCGTCGATGATAAAGATCGTCTTTCATCCTGAGCTACCTTTAAAAGAGATTCATGCAAATATTTACTCAGGCGAAAGCAAATAAGACTATCTTTTCTCATTTGATGATCTCTCGATGTTTTGATGATCTAAAAAATTGATTTAATATAACATAAAATTATTTAAGAAACAAACTTTAATGTGCAATTAATAAAAAATATTTATAGGAAAGGATTGAGGAATAGATTTTGTTTATTATGATGATGCTGGCGTGAAGATAAGCAGGAAAGTATTTATGTCTTTTTCAATGAAGGGAGCCACTTGCTGACCACTTGTTCCACAACATTGTATGGATTCAACTTGCGATCCATAATGGCTTCTACCATCTTTTCTATTTGGTTATCCTCACAAAGACGAGCCTGAATCTGGCAAAAGAGCTCATGATGAATCATTTGCAGGGTTTCCTGGCGTGTACGCTCGCGTCGTTTCACCAAAAGGTCACCGGAATTTACCAGATACTTATGATGAGTCATAATGGCATCCAGGAGTTCTTCCTCTCCCTTACCTTCCACGGCTATTGTTTTGATTACCGGTGGCACCCATTTGCGGCCTTTCATATGCACGTCCTGATCTACCCGGTACATTACCTCAGAGTAAAGCTGATCACTCCCGGGCTGGTCTGATTTATTGACGACATAGATGTCCGCGATCTCCATTATTCCCGCTTTCATACTCTGGATCACGTCACCCAGGCCCGGAACCAGCACAACGCATGTGGTATCGGCTACGCGCATGATGTCAACTTCGTCCTGCCCCACACCAACAGTCTCAATGATAACGACATCCTTACCGGAAGCGTCCAATACCTTCGTTGCTCCCTGTGTAAATTGAGCAAGACCGCCAAGAGCACCACGTGTCGCCATACTGCGCACAAAAACACCCGGATCCTCACTATGGCGTGTCATGCGAATCCGGTCTCCCAGCAAGGCTCCACCTGTGAAAGGACTTGACGGATCGACGGCTATGATCCCCACGGTAAGATTTCTCTGACGCATCTGCCAGGTCACGCCGTCCGTGAGGGTACTTTTTCCGGTTCCCGGAGATCCTGTAATACCTACTATATAGGCACTTCCTGTGTGAGGGTAAATCTCCTCCATAGTAGGACGGGCCCGCTCGTCCTCATTTTCAAGCCACGTGATCACACGCGCCACGGCCAGCGGTATGCCCCGGAGGATGTCATCTGCGTAATTGATTGTCATGTTTCATTTTTTATATAACGGCAGTACTATGACAGTCACCCGTTTATATCATTGAAAGGCAGGGGAGGCAAGTTTCAACCTCCCCCGCTTATCTCAAGAATTCAACGGCACACAAAACCGTGTGTCTTATTACTTGACCTTGACGTTTGATTTAATAAAATCAACAATGACTTCCGTCGATGTTCCCGGCCCGAAGATTTCGGCGACTCCTGCCTTTTTCAATTCGGGGATATCTTCCATGGGAATAATTCCGCCCCCAACTACCAGGACATTGCTAAGCTTTTTTGCTCTCAGCAGATCGACCACCTTCGGGAAGAAGTAGTTATGGACGCCTGAGAGGCTGCTCAAACCAACGACATCAGCGTCTTCCTGAAGCGCCGCTTCTACAATCATTTCCGGTGTCTGCCTCAATCCGGTGTAGACGACTTCCATACCGGCCTCAGCAAAGATACGGGACAGGAGCTTGGCCCCACGATCATGACCGTCCAACCCGGGTTTTGCAACGATAATCTTTATCTTCTTTTCTGCCATTGTAAGTCACCTCCACACATCATGAAATAAATTCCTTGGGTCGATACTGCCCGAATACATCGCGCCACACGTCACATACTTCACCAACGGTAGCCCCGGCCTTTACTGCCTCGATAACGGTCGGCATTACATTCGCATCTGTCTTGGATACCTCTTTCAGTTTATCAAGGGCTTTCTTCCAGGCGGCGTTATCTCGCTTGGCTCTCCATTGCTTCAGTTCCGCTGCTTTTTCTTCGCCAACCTTCATATCCACTCTGAGGAGATCAGTTACAGGGGGTTCTTCCATGGTGTACTTGTTGACCCCTACGTATGCCCGTTCACCGGAATCAATTGACTTCTGGAACAGGTAAGCGCTGTTCTGAATTTCCTTCTGAATGTATCCCTGTTCGATTGCCGTCAGGGTTCCGCCCATAGCGTCAATCTTCTTGATGTAATCTTCGACTTCCGCCTCGATCTTGTCGGTCAGGTACTCAACATAGTAAGACCCTGCCAGAGGATCGACGGTCACGCAGGCACCGCTTTCTTCTGCAACTATCTGCTGGGTTCTGAGGGCGACGGTCACGGCCTGCTGGGTGGGGAGACACAGAGCCTCGTCATACGAATTCGTATGGAGGGACTGATTTCCGCCCAACGCGGTTGCTAACGTCTGCAGAGCAACCCTGACGATGTTGTTCAGCGGCTGCTGCGCCGTCAGAGTAACTCCACCAGTCTGTACATGGTATCGGAGCATCATGGACCGGGGATCTTTGGCCTTGAATCTCTCCCTCATGACTTTTGCCCAGACGCGTCTTGCCGCTCTGAATTTGGCTACTTCTTCCAGAACATCGGTGAAGGCATTGAAGAAGAAGGAAAGTCTCGGTGCAAAGGAATCTACCGGGATTCCCCGTGCCGCGCAAGCTTCAGCGTAAGCAATACCATCGGCGATGGTAAAGGCTATTTCCTGAGCTGCCGTGGAGCCGGATTCGCGGATGTGATAACCGCTGATGCTGATGGTGTTCCAACTGGGAACGTTTTTCTGGCAGAACTCGATCAGGTCAACAGTGAGGCGCATGGTCGGCTTGGGTGGGTAAATATATTGACCGCGGCAGATGATTTCCTTCAATACGTCGTTCTGGATAGTCCCGCCAACTTTGTCCCAGGATGCTCCCTGCTCTGAGGCAACGGACAGATACATAGAAAGCAGTACTGTGGCTGCGGCATTAACGGTCATAGACGTCGTTACTTTGTCCAGAGGAATCTGGTCAAACAGGATACGCATATCACCGATATGGTCGATAGCGGCGCCGACTTTCCCTACCTCGCCCATGGACAGGGGGTGATCGCTGTCATAGCCCGCCTGGGTGGGAAGATGAAAGGCCACGCTCAAACCCGTCTGACCCTGGCCTAAGAGGTAACGATAGCGGGCATTTGTTTCTTTGGCGCTGCCGAATCCGGCATACTGACGCATGGTCCAGAACCTGCCCCGAAACATATTCGGCTGAACACCGCGGGTATACGGATATTCACCGGGATAGCCGAGTTTGCTCCCATAATCAAGACCGGCAATTTCCGCCGGGGTATAGAGAGTCTCGACAGGGATCCCGGACCAGGTGGTCTTAGCCTTCTTTTCGGGGGCTTTGCTCAAGGTCTTTGCCAGAGTCCCTTCCGACCATTTCTTTTTCCCGGCTTTGATCTTTTCCAACTCCTTGTCATTAAACATAGTCTACCTCCTGAAGATATTGTCAATAGGAAACCCTTGAATAAGAACCCTTCCGCAAAACAAATAAAATAATACGCTTACACTCTAATCTTCCCGACAAATCTGCCGTTATCCAAAGGTTTCTATATTGGTGGGCGAATGGGTTTTTTAGCGTGTCCTTCCTATCATCCAAATGCTTTTCTGTCAACTATTTTCTGATCAGTAAAGTATAATAGATAGGAGCTTTAGAGAGGTGCCGGAAGATTTTATTTAAATACAGAATTTTTGTTGCTTTTTTGAAAAAAGACTGAAAATCAATTCCGATGATTAACGTCCCGGAAAACGGTTATGACAGCAAAGAGGGGTTTTTCAACCCCTCAGTCTGGAATGTTTTTGGGTTCTATCAAAACTGCTTAAGAACGTCCACGATACTTGAATGAGATATTGAGTCTTACCCTGAAGGATGTTATTTTCCCATTTTCAACAGTGACATCCTGCTTTACAACCTCCGCAATTCTGAGATCTTCCAGTGTCTTGGAAGCGGTTGCCAATGCATTTTTTGTGGCATCCTCCCAAGACTTTGGACTCGTTCCCACGATTTCAATAATGCTGTATACTGACATCATAACCCTCCTTTCTATGTTGTTTAAATCACTGATAAAAGACCAACGGGTTATTAAAGAATTACTCCGCTAAACTTTGGACATCACTTTATCAAATTCTTCCACTGTTACCGCGGGCAGTGTCGTAAAGGAAATTCCGGTCAGTTTATTCAGGGCAACAGAAGCCTGCATTGCTTTTTCCACATCTGGAAAGTTTATAATAAAAACGAGATCTATTTCTCCCAGTAACGCATACATTGACTTCACTTCGCCGCCAAACTTCTTTATAAGTTTCATCGCCTTGTCTGTCCGACCCGCGCTTATTCCTTTCAGTCCTTCAGACGAATATTTGCCGAGCATAAAAAAAGTAGACATAGTACATCCTCCTTATTCTTATGGTTTACGCCCTTCAGATTTTCATCATGACCAATACGAGATGCAGCTGTCGGTCATTAATCATGATCCTCAGTGAAAACGCGTACCTTCCGGGACTCCTTGATAAGAGGTTCCATCATCTCCTCTATTAACAGGCGCTGTCTGGATGTCTGCCATGCCTTCCAGGCCTCAAGGCTTATCCAGGTGCTGATGACCATGAAGACTGAGGGATTATCCGCTTCACGAAGCGTTTCGCCGGTAATATAGCCAGGCTGCCTCATTCCAGCCGATCTCAATTCCAGCATCAGATCGCGCAGCTGCTTCTCTTTGCCGGGTTGGCAATATCTTTCAATCATCACTCTTATCATATTTTCACCTCCTTTTTTAATAAAACAATTGTTTAAAATGTGAATATTACGATTTCTTTTATTATAACCTATTATTTGCTTAGTGGAAAGAATATTAATATCATTCGAAGCTTTTTTGAGGATCTGGGCACGTTTTGCGCGTTCGCCAAAGCCCTGATGGAGGTGCCGTTCCCACCTCTAATCTCCATTAACAATCTCTATTAATTTCACGATTACGCCCGCTCATTTTTTTTGTATTAGCCTGCCGGCGTACTTTCAGTTCGATCCAAAGTTTTCCGACAATGACAACGCCTATGGTAAAGCATGCCTCCACAATATATTGAAAAATCGCTGACGGATTAGTTGCAGCAACAACGAAGGGATCCGTCACCATCATCTCTCCCCCGATCTGCCCGAGAATAGCGGCGCCGATGTAAATGATGATCGGGTATTTATCCATCAATGTAGCGAGCAGGGTGCTCGCGAAAATCATGATAGGGATGCTAAGACCGAGACCAAAAATGAGAAGAAAGAGATTGCCCTTGGATGCGGCGGCGATCGCCAGCACATTGTCAATCGACATGGTCACATCCGCAACCACAATAATCCACATGGTCTGCCAGAGTGTTTTCGCTTGTTTTTGGAACTTATCTTCAGGCGCACCTTCGACAAGCAGCTTTACGGCGATCCAGATGATAACAGCGCCGCCGACAAATTTTACATATTCGATTTGTAAAAGTTGAGCGGAGAAAAATGTCAAGACTATGCGGAGAATGACGGCTGCCCCAACCCCAAAGGCTATTCCTTTCACGCGTTGCCCCACGGAAAGAGAGCGCACAGCCATGGCAATGACAAAGGCGTTATCACCCGACAGAATGAGGTTTACTATAATTATGCTGAGAAAGCCTGTCAGAAATTCCCAGTTAAAATGGATTTGCCCGAATATCCCTAAATCCAATTTTTATCTCCTTAAGAGATTTTTTACGATAAAAAAAGGCGCCCCGGATAAACCCGAGGCGCCTCCAAAATCAGTGTCACTGAAATCGCAATCCAGGAACTAACAAACCTTCTTCTCCGGCGCTTTCGTAAAGGCGATAATCAGAGCCGCAATGGCACAGACCGCCGCCCCGCAGATGAACGGAATATAGTACGTTCCTGTTGTATCCTTCAGATAACCGCCAACCCAGGGTCCGGCAAATCCGGCGAAACCCCACGCCGTAAACAGGAGTCCATAGTTGCTGCCCTGCGACGTCGGCCCATAGAACTGCAGACACGTGGCGGGGAACAGCGTGAACATGGCGCCGTAGTTCCAGCCGATGAGCGCCGCTACCAGCCACAGACCCCAGGCAATTCCACCTGTCGGATACAGGAGCAGCATGGCTACAGTCTGAAGAGCAAATAGTACGGCAAAGTAGACCCGGATACCGATCATGTCCACAAACCAACCGGAAAGGATCCTGGTTGCCGCATTCGCAAACGCCAGAGCGCTAACAGCACCGGCAGCTTCCATCGGGGTCAACCCACGGTCTCTTCCGTGACCGGCAATGTGACCGATAACCATCAAACCGGCAAAGGAACC